>DAEE01000016.1 GCA_002495205.1 Thaumarchaeota archaeon UBA183
ATCTTCAGCTCGGGCCCCTCCTGCCCGTGGCTCCGGAGGCAGCCTACTATGTCTTCTGGGGCCCTCCGGAACCTAGCGGATGGTGTAGAGAACTATGGCGGCCAGGCCGAAGGGGACTAGCGAGGCCACGAAGGGGACCACCGGGGAGAATGCCCCGTAGAGGTACCCCGCGAACACCTGCGACGGGAGCGCGACCAGGGTCGGGAGTATGCTGAACATCGCCAGGACCTTCCCGCGGTTGCGCTGCTCTATAGCCTCAGCCTGCATGGTGGAAAGAGAGGGCGACTGGAGGGCGGTCGAGACTGCCCCGGTCACTCCCCACTCGAAGAGTTCGTTCATGGTCTTGGCCTGGGTGAACATGAGGTTGCTTACGGGGGCTGCGACCGAGGCCAGTAGGATGCTCCTCTTCGACCCCAGTCGCCGGATGAGGAAGACCACCATGAAGAGGAGGAAGACGGTGGCGGCGCCGGCCAGGTCCACCACCACGCTGTAGCCAAGGGCGTTGATCCCTAGGTAGTTCACGACGTAGATTGAGACGAAGGGGGACGTGAACCCGGTCCCTATGCCAGCCAGGGTGACATAGAGGAGCAGCCGTTTCACGACCGGCCCCGACTGCCTGATGGCCCCGATGCCGTCGACAAAGGAGTCCCTCAGATGGGAGGCGAGGGACTTGGACGCCCGTGAGCCTTCGACGACGTAGGTCTCGCTCAGTTTGAGGGAGCGCAGCCCGACCCCCAGTATTCCGAAGAGCCCGCTCGCAAGGTAGCAGAGCCTGAGCCCGGGGTTCGTCCCGAAGTAGGCAATCAGGACTCCGCCTATGGTCGGGGCGAATATCGAAGGGATGGTGTTGATGGCGCTGAATACCGCGAAGCCGCGTATCCTGTCCTGGGGCTGGATGGAGTCCATCATGATCGAGTTGAACGCGGGGGTGTAGAAGCTGGCTACGGAGGCCAGGGTGAGGGGGACGACAATCAGGAAAGGGGACCCGATTATGCAGTAGACGAAGGCGCTGGCGACCGACACCCAGCTGAACACGACGACCACCTTCCGCCTTCCCCAGACGTCTGCGATGTACCCGCCCACCAGGAGGGCGAGAGCCGTGACCCCCGTGCCATAGGCGACCAGGAGCCCGATCTGGAAGGGTGTGACGCCAAGGGACGCGAAGTAGACTGACTGGTAGGGGTTCGCCATGGAAGCCCCCACGGACCAAAGGGCGGAAGTCGAAGTCAGGATCCAGGCGTTCCTCGGGAGGAAGAGGAAACGCCGCAGTTCGGCTACCCTGCCGCTCACGGCCGGCCGAAGGCCATGGCGAACGCCTTATGTCTTGTTCCAACGGCGACGCGGACGCAGTCGCAGGTCCGGGGCCACGGCCTGCGGTGACAATGATGACAGCGTGATGAAGAAACGTTGATTCGTTTTCTCAAAAGGCTGCGGCTCCATGGGGACGGGCGGTAGACAGGTTTGACTGAGGAGGGCGGGACGAGCTTCGGTGAGGGGATGCGCCACAGGCTGGTGGAGGAGTTCGCAGTCTCCTACTACAACGGGTCGCTGAAGCCGAACCTGGCCGAGAAGAGCCCCATCGACGGGAAGGACGTCGAGTATCTGATGGACGGGCCTCAGTTCGACAGGATTCGGAGGTCGGACATCTGGTCATATGGGGACGCCGTGGGGACAGGATACCGGTACAGGGTTGTGTACAGGGACAAGCGCTACTCGGACCTTGACAAGCTCCTTGAGATGTACTCGGGCACCGTCCAGACAACCGAGGAGGACAGGAGGTTGGTGGAGCAGAGGCTCTACGAGATGATCATGCTCATGATCAAGGAGGGGAGGCTCCCGAAGACCTTCAGGATCCAGTCGTCAAGGGAAGCCCAGGAGGAAAGGCTCCTCGCGATGGTAGAGGAGTTGGGGCGCACCATGGACGTGCTTGGAAGGAGGGTGAAGGAGCTCGAAGGGAAGCTGGCGGCCCACGACGAGCAGCAGCCTGGTTCCCAGTCGCAGTAGCCGCGCTGGGCCCCTGTGACTGCCTCATTCGACCGGATGGTACGGGCTCCCGTACCTCTCGAGAGACACTAGCTCCTCGAGGGGCTTCCTGTTCTTCTTCCCCTTGATCTTCCTGACAGGGTAGCCGAATCCAAGGACCGCGACGGGCTTCAGCTCGGGAGGGATGGCGAAGTCGCGCCGTAGGTCGGGCTCCTTGAGCCCCGTGAACAGCCGCGAGACCACTCCGAAGTTCCAGGCGGCAAGTTCCATGTCCTGAAGGACCCTCCCGGCGTCTATGTTGGAGCCTGGGACCTTCGGGTCGGTGTTGATGATGACTGCGAAGTCTGCGTCCTTCACCCAGGGCCCCGTGGTGCCATCGTCGGCCAGGGCGGCCAGGTTCCTCTTGTCCTGGACAAGGATGAAGCGCCAGTGCTGGGTGTTCATCGAAGAGCCCGTGAACCTCGCAGCTTGAAGGATCTTGGTCTTCGTCCTGTCGTCGACGCGCTTGTCGGCGAACTCGCGGATGTCCAGCTTCGTGACTATGGCGTCGTAGGTGTCCATGTGGGCCTCGAGTCAGGCGCAGGTGATTAGTCTTGCGGTGGCCTGGCCCGCTCTGCCGGGCGAGGCCTCTCCTAGACCACGCGGTTCTCGATGTGCCCGACGCCCTCTGCCTGGACCCTGACCACGTCCCCCTTCTGGAGGGTCCTGTTGCGTGCGACCCCGACCCCGGCCGGCGTCCCTGTGGAGATGATGTCC
Source organism: Thaumarchaeota archaeon UBA183 (assembly GCA_002495205.1). The sequence continues at coordinate 2,740 of DAEE01000016.1, forward strand.
CCCGGGTCCAGCGTCAGCCTGCTGGAGACGTGCTCGACTATCTTCGGGACGTCGAAGACCATGTCGGAGACGCTCTGGGACTGGACCCTTTCGCCGTTGAGGTAGGTCTCAATCCGGAGCTTCGAGAAGTCCGGCGCTTCGTCGCGGGTGACGATCCAAGGTCCGACGGGGGTCGAGCGGTCGTTTGCCTTGCAGGAGAACCAGTCGAGCATCACCCCGCTCCCCTGGGGCACCCTGAACAGGCTGCGGGCCGAGACGTCGTTGAGGAGGGTGTAGCCGGCGACGCAATCCCAGGCGTCTTTGCGGCCGACGTTTCGCGCCGTCCTTCCTATCACGAAGGCGATTTCCCCTTCGTAGTCCATGATCTCGCTGTGGGTGAAGCGCGAAATCGGGGCGTACGGGCCTGTAAGGCTGGTGTAGAACTTCGTGAAGAGCACCGGTTCCCTGGTCTCTTCGTTGTGCATCTCCCTGACATGGCTGTGGTAGTTGACTGCCATGCAGAGGATCTTCGAGCTCCTGCCTGCCGGAGCCAGGAGGCTCGCGTCTTCCAGCCTGGCGGCGCCTGCGGGGGGACGGCCCATCAGGCTGGAGAGGTCGGCAACCATGTCGGCAAACCCCCCATAGGACGAAGACAGGTCCGTCGCCTTCCCATTGGAGTACGTCCCGAACTTCTCGCTCCCGTCCGGGGACGAGTAGCGGACTAGCTTCATGAAAGGCAGGGGCGGCGGTTCCGATAAAAGGGTTGTATCGCGTTTCAAGGCTTAAATCGAATTCGAGGGCGGAAGGGGCGCGTTGCCCCTGAAGGACATCGGGGACTCTGTTTCCTACGGCATCTTTGGGAAGGTCAACGAGATGGCTTCGAGCGGAGCGAAGGTCTACCCGCTGGCAATAGGAGAGCCTTCGTTTCCGACCCCGACGGCCATAATCGAGAGAGCTCGGCAGTCGTTGGAGGCCGGCGACACCCGCTACGTTTCGTCCTACGGCATCCCCGAGGTAAGGGAGGCGATCAGGGAGAAGGTGAGGAAGCGCAACAGGATCAATGCGGAGGTTTCGAACACGATGTTCATCTCGACGAAGCTCGCCGTATACGCGTCCATAGTCGCGGCCACAGAAGGAGGAGGCGAGGTGCTTATCCCCAACCCGGGCTACTTCTACTCCCAGCCCATAGTCCTGGCGGGAGCGAAGCCTGTATGGTACAGGCTGGCCGAGGACTACTCCCTTGACCTCGACGAGGTGAGGAGGAGGACGACAAGGAAGACGAGGGCGGTCATCGTGAACACTCCTTCGAACCCCACGGGGAAGATGCTCACACGGAAGGAGCTGAAGGCCCTCCTGGAGTTCGCCAGAGAGAGGGGTATCGCAGTGATAAGCGACGAGTCGTATGAGGACCTGGTCTACGAGAAGGAGCACGTCTCAATGGGGTCGCTTGAGCCCGAGCCTTCCTCAGTCATCTCGATATTCAGCCTCTCGAAGAGCTTCGCCATGACGGGGTGGCGAGCGGGGTACGTGGTGGCTGGAGAGAAGACCATCGGCCTGCTGGACAGGTTCATCGAGCACACCCTCAGCTGCTTCCCGCCGTTCATCCAGCGGGCCTCGGCCTATGCCCTCCGCGAGGGGGGCGCCAGCACCCGCAGGTTCAGGGAGGAGCTCAGGGAGAGGAGGTCCCTCATGGAACGGATGATGAGGAAGATTCCGCGCCTCGACTTCGAGAGGGCCGAGGGCGCCTTCTACGCATTCCCGAAGTACGACGCCAGGATCAGCTCCCTTGATTTCAGCCTGAGGCTCCTCGACTCGACCGGGGTGGCGGTGCTCCCCGGGAGCGTTTTCGGCTCGGCCGGCGAGAAGCACCTCAGGATATCGTTCGCTGCGCCTCGGGAGACGATTGAGGAAGGCATGGGCCTGCTCGGGGAGTTCATCGAGGGGCTGCACCGCTGAGAGGGTCTAGGTCCTCGACTCCGTCTCGGCGTCCCCCATCACCTGGACCACGACCTCGCGCCTCCTCGGTTTGATGTCGAGCTCCACGAACACTATCTGCTGCCAGGTCCCAAGAGTGAGGACGCCACCTTCGAACGGGACGGACAGGCTCGGCCCTACGAGAGACGCCTTGACATGCGACCGCCCGTTGTCGTCGTGCCATGCCTTCTGGTGCTCGTAGTCGATGTCCCTGGGCGCGACCCTCTCAAGCATCCCGGGGAAGTCCTTCGCAAGGCCGGGCTCGAACTCGATGGTGGTGATCGCAGCGGTCGAGCCGGGTACAAACACGGTCACAACGCCCACGTCGAGCCCGCTCTCTTCGACGGCCTGCTGCACCTCCCCCGTTATGTCGAGGATGTCGTTCTCCGCCCCGGTGTGGAACTCAACGTGCTTGGTGAAGACGGGCATCGGCGTGGTTAGGGCCCAAGGTGTTTATACAACTAAGGGGTCGAGGTGTGAAGGGACATGGAGATCCTGGAGGGGAGGGAGCTGAGGCGGCGGATGCTGGAGAGCTATGCGCGGGACCCCAAAGGATGGAGCTTCACCATCTCCCCTTCCCCGGGCGCGGGGTTCTTCGACGCGGCCGTCTCCGGGCCCGATGGAGCCTGGATGCTCAAGATCGATTCTCTGTTCAAGCCTTCCCCCATCGTGATAGGCTCCCCCGCGGAGTCCCTGCGCAGGAGGCCCGCTGGCCCATTCCCCTATGGATACAGAGACCTTCCACCGGAGCTGGCCCTGAAGCTGATGGGGGGAGACGAAGCATCGGGGGTGCCGGTGAGGAAGCGGCTCCTGTCCGTGCTGAGGTCTGAACCCGTCGTCCCCGAGAAGGGCGGGAGCTACGCCGAGGGACCGCTCGTTCTCACGGGCCCTGGGGGAGTGAGCCTCTCCGACAAGCAGAGGGAGGTGGACGCCGGCCTGGCGTCGGAGATGCGCCGGCTGCTACGGCTCAGGTACCCTGCCTACGGCTGACGGACAGGGCGCGCCTGAAGACGTGATATTGAGCTGGAAGTCATCAATCGGCTACACCATTTCTTATGATGACCTGCGGGCGTTGAGAGCCCCGCATGAGCCTGCAAGACATAGTCGTGATGATCCACGATGGGGAGTACGGTAGGGCAATCTCGTCGCTCGAGTTCGAGGTGAAGGACGAGTCGAAGCCCCCCCAGACCCGGGTCGAGTACTGCAAGTGGCTGGCGGAGTGCAACCACAGGCTGGAGGACTACCAGGAGGCAGGGAACTGGTACATCGAAGCCGTTCGGATCGTCCTCCGGACAGATGCGGACAACCAGTCAAAAGCGAGACAGGGGCTCCCGCTCTGCAACAGGGCCATCGAAGCCTACGAGAAGGGCGGGGATTCGGCCGACGTGCTGGTGGCGGCCAGGGTGAAGCAGTACCTCGCTGGGCTGAAGTAGACCAAGGGGAATCTCGGCCGGGTTCAGGGGATGAATACTGCCCCAGCGACCACAGTGGTCCACTGGCCCTTCTGGGCAACTGCGCTCTGCGTGATGTTCGCGGTCTTGATGATCTTCCCGGACGACTTGAAGACCTGCTCCCGCTCGTCCCATGAGGTGTTGATGTCGAAGTCCAGCCCCAGTGTCGAAGCGAGCATCTGGGCCGCGAGGTCCTCGCTGTACTCGCCGGCCTCCTCGTCAGTCACACCGAAGCCGTGCCACTCCGAAAGGTAGCCGTGGACGGTTTCGTCCCTGGGTATAGCCAGCCCTATGGAAGCGGCCAGCAGCCTGTGCGGCTCATCGGTCGAGTTCCGGGCCAGGACGAGGAACACTATCTCGCCGGGCTTGAGCATGGCTGTGCCCTGCTCTCTGGTGATCTGCTTGCACCCGGGAGGGACTATGCTGGAGACGGTGACGAGGTTGTAGGCGCTGATGCCAGCGTCCTTCAGCGCCACCTCGAAGGAGGCGAGGTTCTCCTTGTGCCTCCCCGAACCCTTCGTCAGAAAGAAGTACCTTGGCACCTGAGACAAGTGGGCTCCGAAGGTTTTCCTTTTGTTATTAAGAATTGAAATCGATTCTCAGGTTTGAGAGTGCGCGCCAGGGGTGTGGGAGGTGCCGCGCTCCATGCCGTACCTCAGCTTCACAGACAGCAGAATCACGTACAGGACGCAGTTCACGCCGTTCCAGAGTATGACAGAAAGCAGCCCCAGCAGCAGGCCGTAGGTCAGCCACAGCGCAGTTCCAGCAAGCGACAGCAGGTTGAACGGGAGGCTGATCTCCTGGGCGTCCCTCATCCTCCAGACGCGGAGAATCTGGGGGACCAGGCCGAAGGAGACCAGGAACCCGGCGCCTAGCCCGATTGCTTCTGCGATTGCGACCATCCTGGAGAGCCGTCCATAATCGCCAGATTACGCTTTCCCCTGGGTGTGTCCGCGACGCGCGGCCGGCAATCGGTGGGTCAGGGTGCTGTGTGGAGCAGGGCGCCCGGTGATGGAGAATGCGTGCAGGCCCGGTTGCTAGAGGAAGGCCGAAGGCAGCTGCATGTCCTTCATTGTGAGGAGCCCAGGCGGTGCGCTGACCACCTTCGGGACCATGTTGACCAGCATCGCGACCGTGCCGTGGTCGCCGTGGACGCACGGGCTTATCCTGCAGTTCACAGGCGGGGTCCCGTCTATCTCGACCTGGTCGTACTCCTCCTCCGAGCCCACGTAGGCCGCGAAGTTCAGCTCGATCAGAGGCTTCCCTCCCACCAGGCCCCTGGCCGACTGCTTCACCCCTGCCACCCTGCCTGCGGGAATCCTGACGTAGCCCTCGCTGGTGGCAGTCTCGGCCATGACGGGCTCCACCCTGCCTATCTCCACCTTTCCAAGCTTCCAGCCTATGGCGTCTGCCAGCATCGAGACCGACTGCTCGAGCCCCACGTGACCGGATATCTGGTGATTCCTGATTGCAGACTGGAACTCGTCCCTCGTCATCCCCGCTCCCACCTTCTTCTGGAATGGGATGCGCCTGGTGGCTGCGTTCATCCTCCGGCTGATTCTGATTCTTCTGATGCTCTTGCAGGGGGCTGTCAGGGCTATGGGGAGGGCGTCCATGAGGAAACCGGGGTTGATCCCTGTCCCCAGGACCGTCGCGCCGTGCTTCTTCGCGAGCAGGTCGAGCTTGGCCGAAAGCTGCCTGTTGACCACGTAGGGGTAGGAGAGCTCCTCGCAGGAGGAGACCACGTCGACCCCGTGGCTGACCAGGGACTGCAGCTGGGGGTAGGCGCCTTTGAGGTAGCTCGAGGTAGTGTGGATCGCGATGTCTACGTCGTCGGTCAGGACACTGTCGAGATCGTCGGAGACCTTGATGCCGGCCCTGTGGCCTGAGCCGATCACGGCGCCCAGGTCCTTGCCCACCTTCTTCGGGTCGATGTCGTAGGCGCCGACAAGGTTCAGTTGCTTCTGCTTCTCCTCCAGGATAAACCTGGCAGTGAGGCTTCCGATCACTCCCGCTCCGAATGTGACGACGTTCAGTCTCCTCATTGGGCCGGATTCACCACGCCGCCGAATTAAGGCCTGCGCCTAATGGACCTGCAGCGGAGCCGGAGGCTTTCGTTTCTACTCTTGGGAATCGTCTCACGGGTTAAATGCGGCTCGGCGTGGGACCGGTCAGAAGCGATTCGATTGATGACCAGTGGAGAGCCGACGCCGAAGGTGTGCCCTGAGACCGTCCTCGTGCTTGCGCTGAAGCCACGCTTCCTGCGACGGTAGCCCCGGCCCGGGTCTGGGAGGCAGGGAGAACGGCCGAATACAAGTGGGTTGTCCTTTCGAACACGACCCTGGGCACCCTCATGTCGTCTCTCGACGGCAACATCGTGCTGATAGCACTCCCGACCATCGCAAGGGACCTCCCGGGCACTTCGCTCTTCGACCTGCTCTGGATCCTCCTCGGCTACCAGCTGGTCACGGCGACCGTCCTCGTCAACTTCGGGAGGCTCGCCGACATGTTCGGCAGGGTCAGGCTCTACAACTTCGGCTTCGCGCTGTTCACCTTCGGCTCGGCGCTGTGCAGCTTCTCCCAGAGCAGCACTCAGCTCATAGGGTTCCGCCTAGTCCAGGCCCTCGGCGCGGGTTTCCTATTCTCGAACAGTGCGGCCATCATCAC
>DAEE01000003.1:0-734 GCA_002495205.1 Thaumarchaeota archaeon UBA183
ATGGGAGGGATGATAGCCCAGGAGTACTACTTCGCGCACAGGGACAGGGTGCGCGGACTCGTACTCTCCAACACGAACTATGGGAAGGGCTCGGTCCTGCCCAGCCAGGAGGTCCTCAAGATACTGTCGACAAGCGCGTCCGGCCAGTTCGACTACGAAGGGCTGGTCAACAGGATGAAGCCGGCCACGTCGAAACGGTTCTCCGAAGGGAAGAAGCAGGAGTTCGACGAGCTTGTGAAGATGAGGCTGGCCATCGGGGACGACGCAAAGGGGTACATGGGGCAGCTGATGGGGGTCGCGAGCTTCGACTCCCACGAGCGGCTTGCGGAGATCAAGGTGCCAACGCTGATCATAACGTCAGACGAGGACATTGTCGTCCCTCCGGAGAACGCGGCCGAGCTGCACAGGAGGATTCCAAACAGTAGACTCCTCGTCTTCAAGGGAGCGGGGCACCTGCTGTGCGTGGAGAGGTACTCGGACTACGACCGCCAGGTGCTCGCGTTCGCTGACGAGGTTGAGTCAGGGCGCTTCTCGCGCACGGAACCGCAGCAACTCGTGTAGCCTAGGCTGCTTCGTCCCGGCCGGCGTGGATGGGTTCTCGCAAAGATCGAGGGCGACGCAAGACACCGGCGCACCGGAAGCACAAAGTAATCGGGGCTCCGGCCCGGATGGAAGGGAATGACTGGGAACCCCTTCCCGTCAGACTATGCGGCCTACGCCTTCGCCGCGTCCAT
>DAEE01000003.1:758-1796 GCA_002495205.1 Thaumarchaeota archaeon UBA183
GCCTGGGTCGCAGTGTTCGGAGTCTCGGCGGGGCTCGGGGAGAACGGAGTGCTTCTCCTGCCCCCCTGGTTCACATATGTGGGCGACGCCATGATAATCGGCGGCGTCGCGCTCAGGCAGTGGGCCATAGCTGTCCTCGGGCGCTACTTCTCGGGCATAATCGGCGTCCAGCGGGGCCAGAAGGTGGTCGAGGCCGGCCCCTACAGCCTCGTCCGACACCCCTCGTATGCAGGGGTCCTGCTCATGCTGGCTGGAATAGCGATGTCCATGCTCTCCGGTGCGGCCATAGCGGCGGCGGCCCTGATCTTCGGTNNTCTCGGAGCTGGGGGACAGCTACGCCGATTACATGAAGAGGACGAAGAGGGTGATCCCGTTCCTTGTGTAGCCGGGGTTGGAATGCGGAACCACTGAAGGTCAGCGGCCTAGGATCAGCAGCAGCACCACCCCCTCCACAGTGTTGATGGGAGTCAGGACCGTCGTCCACTTGGCCCCGGAGTCGGAGTCGAATCCGTAGACGCGCGAAATCAGGGTGTTGACTATGGCCGGAGGCATCGTGGCCACAAAGACCATCTGGGCGTAGACTGCCGACCCTACCCCAAGTGGGACGGCAAGCAGCATGGCCGCGACTGGCCCGCCTACGCATCTCACCGCTGCGGTCGTGAGGAAGGGGCGGGAAGTCAGACCGAAGCCCTTCCCCGGCCCGGAGAGCGACCTCGCAAGAGCGACGCCGAAGTGAAGGAATATGGCCGCGATCAGGGCGTTCTCGATCAGGTCGGCCCACCCCAGGAGGTCGCTCGACGGCGCCGCGGGCCAGGCAGTGTAGTGGAGCAGCACACCTGCTCCGATGGCTACGAGGGGGGCCGCCCGCGCGACGGACGCCCTGGTTCCCTTCTCCGGGGCAGTCCCGAAGCGCTGCTGCAGCAGCCTGGCGACAACGACCTGGAGCGCGGTCGTGGTGGCTGCGAAGGTCGCCGCGTAGGCGTAGGTGCCCATAATCACCTGGAGGATTGGGAAGGGGAGGTTCACAGCGTTCACGAA
>DAEE01000003.1:1904-2145 GCA_002495205.1 Thaumarchaeota archaeon UBA183
ACAGCGTCGGCGAAGCGGCCTGAGCCTTTCCCACGAGAGAGGAAGAACCCCAGGGCCCCAGCCGAAAGAAACAGGACCACCTGATCGACCGGGTCCAGCGACAATCCCCCGCCGGGACGCGGACCGACTGTATCATTATCGTATCACCTAAACCAGAACAAGAACCCCAAAGAGAATCGACTTCGTTTCACAGAACCTACTTTTCGCGTCAATTCCATGGGTCCCTCGAGGTAAGAAAAAA
>DAEE01000003.1:2207-5432 GCA_002495205.1 Thaumarchaeota archaeon UBA183
CAGGGGCTGTCTGCCTCCGCCATCCCGGGCCTCGTCTCCGGCATAGTCGGAATGATGGGGATCTTCGGAGTCGTGTCGGGGGCCATAGTCCTCGTGTCTTCAATGAAGCTCCTGACGAGCCCGGGCCAGACGAGGACCTGGAGCGTGCTCATCCTCGTCTTCTCGGCGCTTAGCTTCGTAGGCATGGGAGGCTTCGTCGTCGGGGCGGTATTGGGCATAGTCGGCGGCGCACTGGTGCTGAAGTGGAAGCCTTCGACCGTGCAGGCGTAGAGGATAGGAGAGCTGCCCTGGTTGCGGCCATGTGAGGGCCGTCTTCCGGGGCACCCCACCATTTGAAGCGACAGGCGCAGGATGACGCAGAGCCCTGCAGACGGTATCGTTTTCGTTTCACCGAACCGATTTACCCCCATCAGCCCCCTACTCCGCCCATGGCAGGGAACGCGATGCAGCAGGCGGGCGAGGCCTACCCCAAGACGGGCGCCATTCTGGCCCTGGTGGGAGGGATATTCATAGTGCTGGGCGGCGTGATATTCCTCGGGGCGGCCGCCTACGTCATCCCCCACATGAACCTCTCCAATGTGACAGTGCCCCAGGGGTTGAACAAAGCCGACCTGCCGGGCCTCATCTCGGGGGTGCTGGATGTGATGGGCAGCTTCGGGCTTGTGTGCGGGGCCATCGTGCTGGTCTCCGCGACGATGCTCCTGGCCAAGGTCGGCAAGAGGAGGACCTGGGGGATACTGATCCTCGTCTTCTCTGTGCTGAGCTTCATAGGCCTGGGAGGCTTCGTAATCGGGGCCATCCTGGGGATAGCTGGAGGAGTGCTCGCCCTCAGGTGGAAGCCGCCGGCTTCCTAGCTCGTGAAGAGGTTCAGGGAGAGGGGTTAACTCCCGATAAGGAGACAGCGGAAGGCATGGAGAAGCTCAAGGTCCTGCTGATAGTCCTGGTGACAGCGGTGACAGGGCTGGCAGTCTCCATGTTCATCCTCGCCCTGAGCGTCGCCCCTGGCGAATCCCCGCTGAATGTGATCGGCGAGCTGATGACGGGCGGCTTCTCGGCCAACCTGGCGATTCTCATCCCTCTCTCGACCCTGCTCTTTCTTTTCACCCTCCTTGCCAGCGTGGTTGGAATCATCTACTTCCTCGTCCTCCCCGAGATGAAGAACTTCGTGGTTGGTGCAGGAGGCGGAGCTGATGCCGCATCCGTCGTGCTAAGGACCCTGAAGCCNNAAGGAGGCCGGCCTGTCTCGGCTGAAGACACACAGGGTGATCGCCTCCCTCTCGGAAAGGGGGATAGTGCGCGCTGAAAAGCGGGGCAACTCCAACGAAGTCTCGCTCGTGCAGTGGTTCCACGACGGCATGCACCAGTAGACCGGAAGCACAGGATGCCCGATAGCCTGGCATAGAGAGTCCTCTGGCACCATGGTTTATTGGTAAGCATTGCCGCGGTGGCTCCGATGAGCTGGAACGAAGGCGTCATCAAAGAGTTCCGCGAGAACCACGGGAAGGTGGGCGGGAATTTCAAGGGCTCCCCGATTCTCCTCTTCCATCACGTAGGCGCACGCACAGGCAAAGCCCGCGTCAACCCCGTGATGTACTACAAAGACAGGGACAGGTGCTTCATCTTCGCCTCCAAGGGAGGGGCGGACAGGAACCCTGACTGGTACTACAACCTGAAGGCGCACCCGGACATCCAGGTCGAAATCGGAGACGACACCATCGACATGCACGCCGAGGAAGTCAGGGGCCCCGAGCGCGATCGGATCTACGAGCGCTGGGTCGAGCTCTTCCCGTTCTTCGGAGATTATCAGCGCAAGACCAAGAGGATAATCCCGGTGATAGAGCTCATTCAGAACAAGCGCCGGGCCTAGGCCCGCCCATCTTCAGGGGCTCCGGGAGCACGCAGTCGAAGACAGGCAAGACGAAGGGCGGGTTGCGCACCGGCAAGCGTCAAGGGGCAGGATCGCCGACTGGCGGGGCCGCCGTCGGCTCGGAGAGCGAGTCTGCGATGCCGTTGGCCCATGCCTCGATGTCCTTCCAGTCGCGGTAGTCGCCGTCGGGCATAGACTCGCGCACCGCCTTGCTCCTGCGCATGAACCTGTAGGTGAGCCCCATCGCGCCTCCCAGCTTGTCCCCGTCGAGGGCACCGAAGAAGACCCGGTGGTCGCGGGGACTGGCGGCGGCTCTGAGCTCGTCGATCTCCTTGGGCCCNNGGGCCGGCCGGCTAGGAGGCCTCGGTTCTTCAGCACGAACTGCTTCGCCTCCTTGGCCCAGTGGAACATGTAGACTGCGCTTCCCACCACGAAGGCGTCGTAGTCGTCGACCCTGCTGACAGAGCTGACGTCCCTCACCTCTGTCGATAGCCCTCGCCCCCGGAGCTTCTCGCCGATGAACTCGGCTATCCCCTTGGTCGAGCCGGCCTTGCTGGCGTAGGCCACGAGCACTTTCATTGTTCCTTAGCTTGCCATTTGTCTTGGCACTCTTAAGGCGGGACCACGATTCTCAACATTGGAACGGCGGCGGCCGGGTGGCGGTGCGTTGGAGGGCCCCGCTTTGTGAGCTAACCTTCAGCAGTGTTCTTGGACATGGGGGACAATTTCTAACAATGAGAACTGTCCCTTCCACTTAATCGTCTCCCGGCTCCTGATTATTGGGGCGAGGTTCGGTGTCAGCGGGCCAAGGTCGTACCTGTAGCGTGTGCCTCCACTGGCAGCCATACCCGAACTGGGAGAACGTGGGAGTTTGCGACTGCCCTCCGAGTCGGAACTACGGTCGGATGACCGACGGCACGGGGGGACCATGCGAGTACCATTTGCTCGTGCCCCCTGGCGAGAGACCCATAGACGCACTATATTCCGGGTAGGGACTGTCTTCCAGTGGCAGCGGCACGAGGAGGACTCAGGGGTCAGGCTCGAAGGCGAGACACCATTTCGCCATGTCCGCTGCACGAGGCGCCGTGGAAGGCGCATGTGCCCGAGGACTTCAGGCCCAGGGACTCGTATCTCGTGAAGCTGTCAGGGAACACGGTCACCACGTTGTCGAAACGCTTCTTGAGGCGTTTCGCAGCTGCGAAGTTGGCTCCCGATGACACGCCGACGCAGAACCCGAAGTCCTTGGCAAGCCTCTTCGACTCGGCTATGGCTTCATCGCTCTTGACCTGGATAACCTCCTCGATGACGGGACTGAGGCTCCCTTCCTCGTCCCTGACAAGGGCAGGAACGAACCCGTC
>DAEE01000003.1:5574-6270 GCA_002495205.1 Thaumarchaeota archaeon UBA183
TTCGAGAACTGGTCGGTGGTGAAGCAGTTCCCCTCCCTGACCATGTTGTCCCTTATCCAGAGAGCCTGGAGGAACCCCTCCTTGGCCGGGCTAAGTATTAGCTCGGCGCCGAAGCCGCGAATCATGTCCTTCCGCTCCTGGGTCATGTCGTCGGGCATGATGATTCTCACCTGGTACCCCTTCTGCCTCCCGAAGTAGCTCAGTGCGATGCCGGTGTTCCCGCTGGTCGCCTCCACGATGACCATCCCCTTCTTCAGCAGGCCCAGCCTCTCGCTTTCGTCGAGGATGTACTTGACCATCCTGTCCTTGATGCTGCCGGTCGGGTTGACGCACTCTAGCTTGGCGAAGATCCCGCCGACCTCGACAAGGGGGGTGTTCCCCACCTCGAGCTGCTGCCGGCTCATCGAGGATTCTAGCTGATGAGGCTGTCTTTTACGTTCGCACCCTAATCACGGGCGAGTCCGATGGGGTTGCATCTGGCTTCGAAGGCCTCATAAGCCGGGGCGCCATGTTGCTTACCATGGAGTACGTAAGGCTGGGGCAGACAGGCCTCAAGGTGTCCCGCATCTGCCTGGGGTGCATGACGTTCGGCAACGCGGCGGACTGGATGGTAGACGGCGAGGGGGCGGTGAAGGTGCTCAAGCGGGCGTGGGACCTGGGCATCAACTTCTTCGACACCGCCAACGTCTATTCGAA
>DAEE01000003.1:6282-6728 GCA_002495205.1 Thaumarchaeota archaeon UBA183
CCGGGGCCGAACCAGCAGGGGCTGTCAAGGGCCCACATCATGTGGCAGGTCGGGGAGTCCCTCCGAAGGCTGAAGACCGACCGGATAGACCTTTACCAGATACACAGGTGGGACTACGATACCCCCATCGAGGAGACGCTGTCTGCGCTTACCGACCTGGTCAGAAGCGGGAGGGTCCGGTACGTCGGCGCGTCCAGCATGTGGGCGTGGCAGTTCACGAAGGCCCTCTACACCAGCGACATGAAGGGGTACGAGCGCTTCGTGAGCATGCAGAACCTCTACAACCTGCTGTACCGCGAAGAAGAGCGGGAGATGCTGCCCCTCTGCAGGGCGGAGGGGGTGGCCGTGATCCCGTGGGGCCCGACCGCAGGAGGGTTCCTGTCTGGGAAGTACCTCAGGGACGGGAAGCTTGCGACCACAGAGAAGGACAACCAGAGGGTCGCCCC
>DAEE01000004.1 GCA_002495205.1 Thaumarchaeota archaeon UBA183
CTACATCGTCCAGGTGGTCTCCCCAGGGTCCAAGATGACGGCCACCTCCATGGTCAGGTCTGGCCGGCTGGCCACCACCGTGAGGAAGCAGTTCATCATCGCGATCTCCGACAGCGAGAAGAGGTCAATCGAGTTCCTCAGGTATGACTGGTGGCGCGCCTAGGGTGGGCGCACCCTCGTTCAGTCTCGGCCGGGCGAAGGTGACAGTCCTCAACGTGGGGGACTTTGCCATGAGCCTCTCTGACATTTTCGGGAAGGGCGCTGCCCTCGCGAAGTACTTCGACGCGAAGGCGCTGGCAACTCCCCACTTCTACCCGAGCAACACCATTCTCATCGAAAGCAGGGGCCGAAGGGTCCTCGTAGACCCAGGGGACCGCGAGCGGCTCCTATCTGCCTACGGGGTCCAGCCGCCAAAGGCCCCCCGCCCGCCCCTCCTGCTTGCTGGCCAGCTGAAGGCGGCCGGAGTGAAGCCCGATGAAATCGACGCAGTGGTGGTCACCCATCTGCACTACGATCACTTCGCAGGCCTTACCCGCAGGGAAGGGGGGAAGCTGGTGCCCGCCTTCCCAAAGGCAGCGCACTTCCTCCCGAAGAAGGACTGGGAGATGCCCGACATTGCCGGCCCGCTCGCGAAGGGGGACAAGGACCTGGCAGAGACGCTGGGCGTGGTGCACAGGGCGAAACTAGTGAGCTTCTTCGACGGTGAGGAGGAGCTCGGCGGAGGGGTGACCGTGGTGCCGTCCCCGGGGGAGAGCCCAGGGCACCAGATCGTCAGGGCCGAGGGGGGCGGCAGGGTCTGCTACTGCGTGGGGGACCTCTACCACCTGAAAGAGGAGGTGGAGCACCCCGAGCTTTCGGCAAGCTGGACNNGAAGGGGCTGTGCTCCTAGAAAGCAGGAACGCATTCGCAGAGCGCGCCTCCAGAGAGGGAGCGCTCGTCCTCCCCGGTCACATGGGGCCTGGAAGGATAAGGCTGAAGGGGGGTGCGCCCGTATGGTCGGAGGAATAACCTCTCTGCTCCGGGACACAAGCATATAGAACTCCTCTAGCCGGCGCGTCCCATGGACCTGATCGGGGAAGATGCTTTCATTCTAGTCTACAGGGACAGGAGGCGACGGTGGCTCGTCAGGCCCAGGGACACGCCGAAGCTCCACACTCATCTCGGCATCCTCGACGTCACGGGTCTGGTGGGCAAGGAATACGGGATTACAGTCACGACCACCCTCGGGGACGAGCTCACCATCCTGAGGCCAACCATCGAGGATCTGGTGATGAAGCTGGCGCGCAAGACTCAGGTGATCTACCCGAAGGACCTGGGGCTGATGATGGTCAAGCTCGGCATCCACGCTGGCTCAAGGGTGGTCGAGACAGGGACAGGGAGCGGCGCCACCACGGCCCTGATGGCCTACCTCGTCCAGCCTACGGGCATGGTCTACACCTACGACCTGAACCCAGAATTCCAGGAGGTGGCGAGGAAGAACATCGAGAGGCTGGGGCTTTCCCAATTCGTGACGTTCAAGGTCGCAGACTCGCGGCTGGGGTTCGAAGAACGCGAAATGGACGCGGGCGTACTGGACGTCGGCGACCCCTGGGAGGTAATGGGGAGCATGAGGGCCAGCCTGAGGGCCTCGGCCCCCATGGCAGCGGTGACCCCCACCACGAACCAGGCGGAGCGGCTCGTGGCCAGGATGAAAGAGGAGGGGTTCGTGGGGCTCGAGACCGTGGAGATCCTCCTTAGGCACCTCGAGGCCAGGGTCGGGATGACCAGGCCGTCAAACATCATGGTGGGGCACACCGCCTATCTCACCTTCGGCCGGAGGACATCTGCGGCGAATGGGCCAGAGCAACGGTTTTAAGCCCAATTCAGACGCGCAGGCGAATCGATGAGCGCCAGGGAACGCTACGAAGACTACTCGACCCTACTCTACATCGTCCCCTTTGCCGCCAGCGGCATCTACGGGCTCGTCCTCTGGGTGCAGAACGGCCTGTCCCTGGTCCTCCCGGCCTCGGTGTACCTCACAGTCACCAGGGACCCCTACGTCTTCATGGTAGGCTCGCTCGCTGTCATGCTGGGGGTCATCATTGAGATCAACGGAGCCGATCCGGGCACACTCCAGGCGAAGGTGGCCTCAGTCGGCAACATGCTGCAGTCGATTGCCGTGGCGTCGCTGATCCTGGTGCTGATTTGCGCCCTCTACGCCAACGGGTTCACCGACCTGCAGGGGACCGCCTCCGACTTCATCATCGGGAGATACGGGGTCGTGTTTCCTGTGATGCTTGTGCTCCTCAGCTATCTCATAACCGCCCAGTTCAAGGTCTCTGCCGTAGGGAACAGGAAGGTGCTCGCTGTGATAGCTCTCCTGCTCGTCCCCGCCTCGCTCTACGAGATTGGAAAGAGGCAGACTGCTGCCGGGCTGGCCATCGCCTTCGTCTTCCTGGTGGCGGGCATCGCCCTATACCTATACCCCGAGAGGAAGCACCCTCAACCGAAGGAGTAGGGCGCCGGGGCCGCGGGATCGGCTGGTAGCTCCATGCCCGACCTGTCTCTCGTCGCTTTTGCCTCAATTGCCGCGACCCTGTTCGTCACCGAACTCACAGACAAGGACGCCCTGCTGCTCATCGCTGTGTCCACCAGGGTAAGGGTCAGGGTTGCCTTCCTCGCAGGGGCAACCGCCTTCATGCTCACCACCACGATAATAGTGGCAGCAGGCTCCCTCGTCGTGGCCGTCGTCCCCGTCGACTGGGTGCGGCTCGCGGGGGGCATCGTGATGCTCGCCTACGGCGTATGGGAGGCCCGGGGCCTGGTGGGGAAGGGGGCCGTTGAGCGGGAGGAATCCCGAATCGCCCGGACAGGGAGCGCCTGGAGGGTGTTTCTTGGACTGGTCGCTGCACTGGCTCTGCTCGACCTCGCAGGAGACGCCACAGAGGTCCTCACATTGGTGCTTGTAGCCCACTACGCGGCCCCCCTGTTCGTGTTCTCAGCTGTCTACGTTGGTCTGGCGTCGGCCGCGGCCGTGGAGACCACCCTCGGCAACAGCCTCGGCAGGTTGCTCACCCCGAGGCGGCTGCAGCTAGGGTCCGCGGTCGTCTTCCTCGTGCTGGGGTCAGCCATCATATTCCTCGGCTCCATCTGATTGCCCCGGCCTGAAGCGGGGGCACCTTCATTAAGAGCAGTCCGCGGAGCCAACATCCTCGATGTCAAAGACGAGCCAGGAGGGGATGACTGCCAAGAAGAAGGAGGACTTCGACGAATGGTACACCCAGGTAATCCTCAAGGCAGAGCTCGCAGACTACAGCCCGGTCTCAGGGTGCATGGTATTCCGCCCCTCCGGCTACGCCATCTGGGAGAGCATACAGGGCGCGACAGACGCCGAGTTCAAGAAGGCAGGGATCTCCAACACCTACTTCCCGATATTCATCCCAGAGAGGCTCCTCAAGAAGGAGGCCGAGCACGTCCAGGGGTTCGCACCAGAGGTCGCCTGGGTCACCCAGGCAGGGAGCTCAGAGCTGGAAGAGAGGCTAGCGATCCGACCCACGTCGGAGACCCTGATGTACGAAGTGGTGTCGAAGTGGATCCGATCCTGGCGGGACCTCCCCCTTAGGCTCAACCAGTGGAACAACGTGGTCCGCTGGGAGTTCAGGCACCCAACGCCGTTCCTGCGCTCCAGGGAGTTCCTCTGGAACGAGGGGCACACCCTGTTCGCTACGAGGGCCGAAGCTGACGCCGAGAGGGAAGAGATCATGGGCATCTACAGGAAGGTGACCGAGGAGTTCATGGCTCTCCCAGGGTACATGGGCCGCAAGTCGAAGTCGGAGACCTTCGCAGGGGCCGAAGCGACCTACAGCATAGAGCACCTCCTCCCGGACGGGAAGGCGATCCAGGGGCCGGACTGGCACTCCGACGGCCAGAACTTCTCGAAGGCCTTCGAGATAGCGTTCGTCGACCAGAACGGGGACAAGCAGTACGCGTGGCAGAACACCTGGGCTATCAGCACCAGGGAGATCGGCGTGATGCTCGCGGTCCACAGCGACGACAGGGGGGCCGTGATACCTCCGAAGGTCGCTGCCCTGCAGGTGGTCGTCGTGCCCATAGTCAACGACGAGAGCAAGGAGGCGGTGCTCGCCGAGGCGAGGAAGCTCATGAAGATGCTCTCGGGGGTCAGGGCGACCCTGGACGAGAGAGACCACCTCACCCCAGGACGCAAGTTCAACGAGTGGGAGCTCAAGGGCGTTCCACTCAGGGTGGAGTTCGGGCCCCGCGACATGAAGGACGGGCAGGCCGTCCTCGTCAGGCGCGACACGGGCGGCAAGAGGACTGTGAAGCTCGCAGACCTTCGGGCCGAGGTCGGAAAGGAGCTCGAAGCAATCCAATCGAGCCTGCTCGAAAGGGCGACCAGGGCGCTCACGGAGAACACCCGCGAAGCCTCGACGATGCAGGAGTTGAAGCGCGTGCTGGCCCAGCACGGGGGAATAGTCAGGGTGCCCTGGTGCGGGAAACCTGAATGCGAGGCCAAGATGAAGGAGGAGACAGGAGGGAAGATCCTGAACGTCCCACTCGGCCAGAAGCCCCCGAAGGCCAGGTGCCCCGTCTGCTCCAAGGACGCAGTCCACATTGCGAACTTCGGCAGATCATACTAGAGGAGCCTCAGGCCCGCGAAGCCGAAGTCCGTCCCTTGCTGTCCTCGGGGCAGTGAACTGGGACACCACGTTGTTCGAGGGGAGCTTCGCGGCCCCGGGGGAGGAGGTTCCTGTAAGCCGTGTCGAGGAGTGCCCCGGAGGGAAGGGCGCAAACGCATCAGTCGCAGCCTCGAGGCTGCTGGGGCCCGGTAAGGTCGCTTTCATAGGCGCAGTCGGCGACGACGACCTCGGCGCCTCCCTCGGCGCCGGCCTCCGCTCCGAAGGGGTCCTAACTGACGGCCTCGTCGCGGTCAGAGGGAGGTCCGGCAGGGCGTTCATCGTCGTCGACCGGTCCGGCTCGAAGCAGATCCATACGCTCTTCGCTGCCAACGACTCGTTCTCCCCTCGACACCTGGCGCTGCCCGGGCCAAGGAGGGCCCTATCTGCATGCGAAGCGGTCGTCGTCATGGACGCGCCTCAGCCCGCAGCCCTGGAAGCGGCAAGGATGGCCAAGCGGGCCGGAGCCAGGATCTTCTACAGCCCGGGCACAAGAATAGGGGGCGAGGCGCCTGTGCCATTGGAGACGATGAAGCTTGCGGACCAACTGGTCCTGGACAGGGGCGAGCTGGCACGGCTGACTTCAGAACGGGTCCCCAGAGATGGACTCCGTGGGCTCATGCGGCTTCACCCTCACTTGGTGCTGGTCGCAACCCTCGGCTCCTCAGGCTGCTTGGTGGCCCGGGACCGGACGATCCGGGCCGTCGCGCCCTTCGAGCTGGGGGCGCTTGGACTGCGGGCTGTGAACACCACAGGGTCCGGCGACGCCTTCCTTGCCGCCTACGCCTGCTACTCTCTGTCTGGACTCGCACCTGAGGAGGCCGCCAGCTGGGGGAACCTGGCCGGGGCCCTCAAGGCCGCTAGCAGCGAAACCAGGGGGAGTCCGACGAGGCAAGCCCTCGAGTCTGCGATGGGCAGGTTCCCCGCGGTCAGAGGGACGCGACCGGGCTCGCCATCGAAAAGAGCCGCATCGCGCTTTCGTCGACGCTCATAGGAAGGTCTATCTTCGCCAGAGCTATCATGTGGAGGGAAAGGGACGACGCAGCGATCCCGAAACAGGCGCTCCTTAGGAAGTCCCTTGTCTTCAGGTACCACGAGACAGTCGCGCCGCTGAGGATATCACCAGCCCCCGTGGTGTCCACGACAGGCGACCTGGGCACCTGGACCTCGTAGATCCTCGTCCCGTCGAGNNACATGGCACGCCTCCCCGCCCTGGGTGACAATGGCCTTCCTCACCCCAATCGAGGCTATCTTCTCGAGAGCCTCACGCGGTGCTGCCTTCCCGGTCAGCATCTCCGCCTCGTTCCTATCCATCTTGATGGCGTCCACCTTGGAGAGGATACTCCTCTCCCTCAGTGGGGAAGTGGAGACCTTCCCGTCCCTATCGAAGGCACGGACGAACCCCTGGGGGTCCAGGAAGGTGAAGTCCGTCCTGGCGGATATCTCCGTGAGGAGCGAAGGGGACACCTCGCCGGCAAGGGGGCTTACCAGGGACGCGTTGAACCTCGTGTCCGGGGGGATCTGAGAGGCGTTCAGGTCCTCGCACCTGCTCCCGAGCGTGAGCGTCCTCATGCCAGCTGCGTTGTTGATTCTGAAGCGAGTCGTCGGCTTCGCTTGGCTCCTGTCCTGGGCCCTCAGGACTATGCCGTTCCTGGCAAGCCACACGGCCTGCTCGTCTGGGAAGTCGTTCCCCACCCTCGTCAGGGGGGTCACCTCGTATCCGAACCTCGAGCAGATCAGCCCTGCGTAGGACGGGGGGCCCCCGACTGAGGTCACCTGTCGCATCGGGAGCTGG
>DAEE01000018.1 GCA_002495205.1 Thaumarchaeota archaeon UBA183
CTGTTCGGCAGCATAGGTGCCCTTGCCCTGAGAAGAGAGACCTCCGCTCAGGTCATTGAGGCCGCCAATGGTGACCGTCTGCCCGTTGCAGAGCCCGGATGCTCCGGTTGGTGTGACTGTGGTCGTCACATATGATGTGGATGTGCCGCCAGAGACGGTTGTAGTGCCGCCCATGCCGACCGATGGTGCCAGGAAGACTCCGATGCCTGCGCCGATGAGAAGTCCCACGATCAGTATTCCGATAAGTGATGCAGTAGATGCACCTCTCTTTTTCAACGGAACACATACGTGAGGGGCGAAACTATTTTAACGCTTCTCAGGGGCTGAAGGGGAGAGCCCCAGATAGTTGGTGCCCGAGTACCTGATATCGGCGCTGGTCTACGCCTGCCTTTTCGCCATGATGTCAATGGGTCTCACCCTGACATACATGACAACCAAGGTGCCTAACTTCGCGTTCGGCGATTTCGTTACCCTGGGGATCTACTCGTCTTACACCGTGGTGAAGGTGTTCAACCTGAATCCGTACGTGGGGAGCGCCGCAGGATTCGTGGTAGGGGCCCTTGTCTCAGCCGCGATGTACCTCCTTGTCCTCCGGCCCCTGGCCAGGAGGGGGTCTTCGCTCGTTTCTCTCATGATAGCGACCTTCGGGGTTGACATCGGGTTCGTTGGCATCTTCGAGATATACACGAACTACCTGCAGTACGACCTGGGGCACATCGATGCCCCCAACTTCTACGCCCTACCGGACTTTAGCTTTGGCGGATACGCAGGGGTCGACTTCGTTGCTCCCATTTCCGTAGCGGTTATCGTCCTGTGCATCTTCCTGCTGTTCACCCGGACGAAGTTTGGCGTCGCCATGAGGGCAGCCGTCGAGAATCCACCCCTTGCCAGGGTGCTGGGCATCAATGTGGACATGGTCGCCACGGTTTCATGGATGTTGGCGGGAGGCTTCGCCGGCTACGCCGGCGGGCTCCTGACGCTGCAGCTCCCTGGAGGGACGGCTACTGGGTCCCAACTCATTGTAGAAATATTCTCTTCGAGCGTCCTTGGTGGACTGACGAGCATATTCGGGGCCTGCGTTGGCGGGCTGATCATCGGAGGGAGCGAGATCCTTGGCACTCTCGGGCTCGGGCTCGGGTTCGGGACCATCGGGGCCATCATAATCGCTGTCATATTCCTGCTCGGGGGGATCGCCCTCATCAGGAGGCCGAGGCTTAGAATCAAGGTCGTGGGAGGAGTGTTCGCAGCGTTCGGGCTCTGGATCCTGGCGGACATGGCAGCAGGGTTCCCTGTAGACTTCATGTCCTACGAGCTGGTCAACGGCTTTGGCCCGAACGTGACTCCGTTCCAACAGGCGATTCCGCTGCTCATCATGGTCATCACACTGATGGTGATCCCTCAGGGAATCTTCTCGATCAACTTCAGACGGCTCCTGGGGAGGGAGAAGAAGTAGGCCATGTCAGGGCTCCCTCAGCTGATTCTTTTCGGCATTGATTGGGTGAGCTTCGGCATAGACTTCATCACGTTCTATGCCATCTACCTGGCCATCAGCCTGAGCCTGAACCTCGAGTTCGGGTACACGGGAATCCCCAACTTCGGGAAGGTACTTTTCATCGCAGGAGGAGCAGCCTTCGGGGGGGCCATAGCCGGGAGGATGGCCGCCTACGTTCTCAATGTCGGGGCAGGCAAGGACTTCATCACGTTCAACGCCAGGATAATAACCCAGGTCAACGGCGAGCTCGTGAACGACCCGACCCTCGCAGTCGAGTTGGTCGTGGTATCCCTTGTGGTCGCCGCGTTAGTGGGAGGACTGCTCGGCTTTCTAGCGTCTTACCCAGCGCTCCGCCTGAGGGAGGACTACCTGGGGATGCTCCTCCTCGGGTGCGCGCAGTTCTTCCAGGTGGTTCTGAGGACGTACACTCCCCTCATCGGGGGCTCGCAGCCCATCTTCGTGCCCGACCCGTACTCCTACTTCTCCACGCTCGGCAGCGGATACAGGGACGTCGTGGCGATGGTTGTCATGGTGGCCTTCGCAGTCGGAGTCTACCTATTCGTCGAAAGGGTGGTGCGGTCTCCAATGGGAAGGACGCTAAGGGCGGTGAGGGACAACGAGGACGCGTCTGCCGCCCTCGGGAAGGACAATGCCAAGATTAGAAGGAACGCCCTGATAGTCGCGTCGGCCCTGGCGGCCATGGTAGGGGCCCTCTACTCATTCTACGTCGGGTCGGTGGAATATGACACCTGGACGAGGTTCGCATGGACCTTCTGGCCGTTCCTCATTGTCATAATCGGTGGTGTGGGGAACAACTCCGGAGTCGTGCTGGGGACATTCTTCTTCACGCTGATACTGAGGGGGCTGGAGCAGATACAGCCGTTCCTGCCTGCTTCCAACGTCTTCGATGTGAACTCCATAGCGGACCTGCTGTTCGCCCTCATGCTCCTGGTCATACTCTACGCGAGGCCTGAGGGACTCATAAGAGAGAAGTCGTCCTTTACTCTGAGGAAGGGAGTGCTGGGGAAGATTGTGAAGTCATCCGCCACCGGTCAGAACAGGAAGAAGGGCCGCCTGTCGGGGATCACCTCGCGCTTCGCGCGGAAGCGCAATGGAGGCGGCTCGGCAGGCGAGGGCCAACCAGAATCATCGAAATAGACGAACAAGCCTCCCAACGTTTATTATCGAGACGGGTCTGTCGGCCGGACGCTTTGTCAGAGGAGCAAATCGCCCTAAAGCAGATGCTCGAGCGGAGGGAGAGAGAGTACCTGCTAGGGACCACCAGGGCGAGGATGAAGTCGTCAGTGGAGAACCTCGACGTAGGCGACTTCCACATCGAGAGGCTTTCAGAAGGGGATTCGGTGGACCTACCGAGGTGGGTGGCGGACGAGCTGGTTACCCAGGGCATGGCCGAGTCGTCTGAAACGCCCTTCGAGAGTGAGATATTCAGCGCCGTCAGCAAGGAGAAGATGATGGGTCCCCTTCAGCTTTCCGGGCTCCCAGCCGACTTCTACGTCAAGATGAGGAGGAGGCTGGGCGCCCTCGCTGCGGCCGTGGCCGAGGGGAGGTCCAGGAGGGAGGACCTAGAGAGGCTGAGGGCGGTGTGCTACGACCTCGTTGGCATCAGACTAAGCAAGCTCCTTTCGCTTTCTGGGACGTCAACGCCCTCCTCGTCTTTGGCTGAGAAGCTGACGCCCGAGGAGGCTGCGTTCTTCGCACTCTCCCAATCGCTCTCGAAGGAATGGAAGGCGGGGCTCCTTGGAGGGGGAAAGTAGTTGGCGACACTTGCAAGCGGGAAGCTGTCGGAGCAGTTCGAAGACTTCCTGAAGTCTGTGACCGATAGGAACGGGAACCCCGTGTACAGGTCGAAGATATCGCAGCTCATATCGAATGAAGGCAAGTCCCTGGTGGTGGACTTCGGGGACCTCCTGAAGTACAACAGCGACCTGGCGAACAGGGTACTCCTGGAGCCCGACTCCTCCCTCTCGTCGTTCAGGATCGCGGCGTTCGAGACAATGAGGAGCGAGAACGCCCTGTATGCGGACAGAGTCAAGCGCGAGCTGACGGTGAGGCTGAGGGCCCTCACAGACCTGGTCCCTCTGCGGAAGGTGGACACGTCCTACATCGACCATATGATAGCGATCTCCGGGATGGTGGTGAGGACCTCTGAGCTGAGGCCCATGATGACGGAGGCCGCCTGGGTCTGCCCCAGCGGGCACCTGACCTACGAGGCGCAGGACGACCTGGCGCTGAAGCGCCCTCCGAAGTGCGAGCTCTGCGGCGAGACCAGGAATTTTGAGCTGGACAGGCGGCACAGCAGGTTCATCGACTTCCAGGTGGTCAGGGTTCAGGAGCTCCCTGAGGAGCTGCCCCCGGGCCAGCTCCCCCAGTTCTTCGACGTCAACGTCGAGGGGGACATTGTGAACACCGCCAGGCCGGGGGACAGGGTTGTGCTCACAGGGGTGGTGAGGGCGGTCCCCGACTACTCCCTGGGACAGGTGAGGACGAGGCTGTTCAAGTCCCAGATTGACTGCAACCATGTGGAGGTCAGGGGGAAGGAGCCCGAGCAGGTGCAGATTAGCAAGGAGGACGAGGAACTGATTTCCAAGATAGCGACGTCGTCAGACGCATACGAAAGGCTCGTGGGCTCCATCGCGCCTGTGATAATCGGGCACCAGCCGGAGAAGGAGGCCATACTCCTCCTCCTGGTCGGAGGGAGCACGACGGCCCTCCCCGACGGGACGAAGCTCAGGGGAGACATCAACGCGCTCTTCGTAGGCGACCC
>DAEE01000057.1:0-11924 GCA_002495205.1 Thaumarchaeota archaeon UBA183
GAATCGGTGTCGATATCTGAGGTGAAGCCGGACACCGAGACGGAGACGCGGCTCTGATCTTGGAAGTTGTAGAAGTTCAAGTACCCAACCGTGCCCTGCCCAACTATCGTCTCGTTGCTCCACATGGCCCACGCGCCGCTCACCCCCACCACCATGTCCGTGAGCCCCCTGTACGGCAGCGTCCCTGTCAGGGACTTCAGCCCTATTCTCGAGTTCCAGATGTAGATGGCCGCGCCATTCCCGGTCGAGTTCAAAGACGCCCAGATGAGGCTGTTCCCATCCGACTTGAAATCAGTGTAGTAGTAGGGGAAGATGCACCCGGCATCGGGGCCGCAGAAGTCCTGGCCCGGCGGGAGTGTCGGGCTGGTCGTCCCCGTCGAGGTGTCGTACACCTTGTAGGTCGTGGCTTCGTTCTCGGTTCCGCTGAAGAGAATTATGTGCCCCCAGAATCCGACGATCGCGGCACCGCCGCTGCTTGAGCCTGAAGTGTAATTGTACTCGACGGGGTAGCTGGCGACCGTCGTTCCAGCGTTTAGCACTATGTCCACGCTGACCGGCACCGCCAGAGGGCATCCGCTTGCATCCGAGGATAGCCTGTAGTTCTCCCTGACCCAGGCGAAGCTACCCTGATCCCCCACAAAGACGTAGGAGGGGATGCTAGGCTGGAAGAAGAAGTCATATGACGAATAGCCGTTGTTGCAGCTCCCGCTCTCCTCCTGGTAATCCGGAGGCACCACCGTTGTCCAGGAACCTGAGCCCATGGTCGCGGTGTCTATCTCTTGGACGTTCTGAGTGAAGCTGTCCGAGAGCGTCTCAGTCACGCTTGCGATGGATGAGAAGAACGTGCCATTGTTGACCGGTGACCCATAGTCTACGTCGCCCCCGGTCGGGTAAAGCGGAAGAGTACTCGTCTGCCCGGAGGACGGGTCATAGGAGATTACAGAGCTGCCCGAAGCGTCGCTCGAGTCAGCAAAGAGGTAGCCGTTGCTGAACCACGGAGACGCCGCGGCCGCCGAGGGGGACCAAGTCCCCGCCTTCAGTTCTCCACTCTTCTGGTCCACATAGCTGTACCCTATCGAGCCAGGGGCATTGGCACTAATGCCCTGCCAAGCGACGACGTCCCTTCCAATCCCTGTGGGTTCCCCCAACCAACTGTTCTGACCGGGGCTCCCGAGGAGTGCGTTGTCGTAAGACGAATTCGTGAGCTGGTTGATGACCGCCTTTGGGCTCTCGGTGGACACAGACGGCGACGCCCCATTCGCCATGTAGTACCCAGACGAGATGACTGCGGTAAGCGGGAAGTAGAGGAAGAGTAGGAACAGCACCGCAGCAAGGTGCCTGGGTCGCTTTGGACTCACTTGATGCCTGCCCAGAAATCTTGAGAGTATTTCAGCATTGGCTCTTGAATTAACAGAATCGTGGCTCTTCTGGAACAGGGACCAGCTCCGTCTGAAAGCGGATGCCGGATTCAAGCGGGTCTACTTCCAGACGTTGGGCCCTCAGAACCCCACAATGACCGAGCTCCTGGCTGACACCCTGAAGGGAATGCTCTGACTCGGCGGGCCAGCGTTGCCCTCCCGGGGAGCGAGGCTTCTGCCTGAAGCGGCCCAGCGACCTCGGGTAGTGACCTCAGGTCAGGACTTCAGGTAAGCAACGCTCTATAACTGAAAAGCTTCCTTCCGCCGCATGAGCACCGTCCAGCAGCTCTGGGTGGGGTACTCCCACGAGGGCGGCAGGGCGACCCTCGACATCGGGGGCCCAGGCAGCAAGGTCCTCCTCTTGGGCTCGAGGGCGTCCGACCTGGCGAACGTCGCGGCGCTCTCGGCGAAGGAGGCAGGTGCCTCCCCGGTGGTCCTCGACCTCGACGGCTCGGTGGCAAGGAATCTCTCAGGTCACCTCGACACGTACGATTACCGGTCCTTCCTCTACGACTCGTTCAGGCTGGAGGAGCCTGAGGCATGGCACTCTCAGATGGCGGCCTCGGCCTACACCCAGGCGCTCGACCTCTCCTCGGAGGAGGAGGCGATCATCAGCGCCGCCATGCAGGTGGTGGCATCCGACTCGACCCTCCTGAGCCCCGTCTCCCTTCACGACGTGATGGGGAAGGTTGAGGGGTTCCGGGGTTTCTATGTGGACAAGCTCAACGGGAAGATAGGCGCCCTGAGGCTATTCGACGCAGCGGACGACCAGTCCTTCGGGAGGCTAATGGAAGGGAACCTGATCGTGGACTTCCACCTCGCCCCCTACCCCCTGGCGGCAGAGCTGGCCTCGGCCCTCTTCATCGCCAAGATGCTCGCCATCGCCCACTCGAAGGGAGACACCGGCGGGTTTCTCTTGGTCACGGACGCCCACAGGATCTTCAGGGCATCCCCCCGACCGGCACATTCCAACCGCCTTCTCGGCCACCTGCTGGCGTGGCCGGCCACGACNNTGGCACTCCCAACCGAAGCAGGGGCGAAGGGTGCTGGCGGGGACCTTCGTCCTCCAGGACCGGAGGAACGAGCAGAGTCTTTCCTTCGTCCCGCGCCGCGTCCTCGTCAAGACAGCAGACTACGCCCGGCCGCGCGCTGGAAGGTACCCCTCCCCCGAGCTCGCCAAGGCGATTCTGGACGTCGTCGAGAGGTTCCCACTCTCCACCCCGGAGTCCGTAGTCCAGTACGTGGCGCCTGACTTCCTGCCTGCTGACGCAAGCTCGACTCTTGCGAGCCTGGAGAAACAGGGGTGCCTTATCCTCGAGCCGAAGGATTCGGGCTCAGGGCCCAAGGTGTTCGCCTTCACCCTCTCCGAGAAGGGGAGGGGGCTCCTGAAGGAGCTGAGAGGCTGATGGAGCGGATTCCTACCCAATGCAAGGCCGTGGATGAACTCTTGGATGGTGGCCTCGCCACTGGCACAATCACCCAGATCTTCGGGGAAAAGGCGCTTGGCAAGAGCATCTTCTCTCACCAGTCAGCCTGCTCCACGGTGGCTGGGGGCCACTCTGCAATAATCCTGGACACAGAGCAGTCCTACCCGAGCTACCTCCTCCCCTACAGGCAGACGGGGATGAACAGGAGGTTCGGCAGGGAGATAGCCGCAGTCGAGCTCAAGCTGGAGCGGGTCACCAAGACCGCCGGCAAGAAGAAGGGGGCAACCCGGGGCGAACTCCTCACGGCCATAGGGGCCGCCCTGGACAGGCTCGGGGTCTCGTACACGGACGCGCACTTGGGCCCCATAGCCGACATACTCTGCCCCACCTTCACGGTCGAGGTCCCCACGAAAGACCCCTCTGTCTTCATCATCCAGACTCCGGAGGTCGTGGACCTCCTGAACCTCCACGGGGTCGACGCCAACAAGGAGGTGTCGAACGGCGGGAGGGTCGAGCTTAGGCTGCGGCAGACTCCGACCTACGACTCGGTCCTGCACAGCATTATCCGGGAGACCGGCGCCAGGCTCCTCGTCTACGACTCCATCTCCGCCCCGTTCAAGTCGTCCTTCCCCAGCACCCAGGACCTGCCGGCCCGGAGCGCAGGCCTGGCGATGGTCCTCTCCCACGCCCAGAGGCTCTGCGTCGAGTTCGGGATTGCGGTCCTCGTAGTGAGCCACGTCTCCATAGACCCGATCAAGGCCTGGAACCGCAGGCCCTACGGTGGCGTCATCCTAGGACACGAAGCAAAGTTCTCCCTCGAGCTCACGAAGAGCACGGCCAAGCGAAACGGAGATGCGGAGGCGGAGAACCCCGACGAGATGTCCGACAAGGGGAGGGCCTTCTGGGTGGCTCGCCACCCCGCCCTGGAGGAGTACTCCAAGTTCGGCTTCGCATCTATAGACGAGGAGGGATTCCACTGATGGGTTGGAAAGCGAAGGTGATCGCTCTGCTGTTCGGCCTGGCCTTCATCGGCCTCGGCGCATGGCCCCTGGGCATCCTCTGCTTCCTCTACCTCTTCGCCGCAGTCAGGTCCCGGCGCCCGAAGCAGAGCGACCAGATGACCGGCACGAATCACCGCCTTTCCCTGCGGTCCGTCGCAGCTACCCTACTGTTCCTCCTCGGAGGGGCGGCCCTGGCGTCAGGCGGAGTCCTCTCACCTGTGGCCTTCTTCGGGGCCGGGGCCGTCGCCCTACTTTGGCCGTCGATTGTCTCAAGGCCCTGCCTCAGGGAGCTTGTCCCAGTCGCCGACTCCATACTCCTGAGATCGAAGTACCTCCCATTCTTCTGGTGCGCGGTGGCCGAGCTGAAGCCCGGGGCTGAGCAGTATCCGATGGCAGCGTCATCCTTCTCGGGGACCCTGCTGATCTGCACGGACGCAGGAAGGACCTACTGCATCGCCTCCATCCGAGCCCTGCGGAGGCGCGAGGCTGAGCAGAAGGCTGTCGCAGACCTGCGATCCTGCGTCCCTACTGGCCGCCCGGGTGCTTACCTCCTCCCACTCGATTCAGCAGCCGCAGCCGAAGTGCTGCGAGTCAGGCTCTCGCCCTTGAAACTCCTATCAGGAGACTTGGCCAAATCGGCAGCGGGCCTTTCGGGCATCCTCCTTGTCGAGTCCGGCAGGGGGATTGTCAGCCGGGCCTCGGCTTTCCGCGTCGAGGGCCCTTCGGCGGCCCCCTCCCTCCCCGACAGGCCGAAACGCCTTGACGTGCCCCCTCTGACCTGGGAGGTCTTCGAATCGGTGGGGAAGAGGACCCGCTGGCCTGACCCGGACAGGTTCTCCGACCTGCTCGACTCGATGCTCGCGACGAAGGGGGTCCCCCTTGCCGAAAGGGTCAACCAGCTCGAATCTTCCGGGGACCTCCTGAAGGTCCGCTCCCTGTCGGGGGAGGAGGTGCCAACAACCAGGCAGCAGTTCAGGGCGATAATCTCAATCTATTCTTGAAGTGCGCCAGCGCAATTTATAACGGCGCCCCGTCGGTCTCGACGAAAGTTGCAATCTACTCCAGTGGCGACCGCGCCCCCCACTTCCCAACCAGGGGCCGCCAACCACCAGCTCAGGGCGCTGCTTGCGATGGTGGGCGTCGCGCTCCTGCTCAACTACGTGGAGACCATGATCATACCGGGGATTCCGATTATCAAGAATGATTTCTCGACCACCGAGAGCCTCACCGCCTGGATCATCTCCTCCTTCCTTGTAGTCGGAAGCGCGGTCTCTCCACTCTTCGGCAAGCTTGGGGATAGCTACGGGAAGAAAAGGATGTTCCTCATCGCGCTCGTCTTCTACACTGCAGGGGTGGGGATCGCCGGATTCTCGAATTCGATATACTTCCTCATAGCCGCGCGCGCCGTCCAGGGGATTGGGTTCGCCATAGTCCCCCTGGCCTTGGCGATCATAGCCGAGACTTTTCCGAAGGAGCGGATTGCGACCGCCCAGGGCGTGGTCAGCGCCACGTTCGCCATAGGTGCCGCCCTCGGCCTCATCATCGGCTCCTACGTCGTTCAAGACCTGGGGTGGCAGTGGGCTTTCCATTCCGCCTTCCTCCTCAGCATAGTCCTCTTCGCCGTAGTAGCCAAGTTCCTCCCATCGGGGCATCCCGGCACCAGGCTGAAGGTGGACTACGAGACGGTCCTGCTGCTGATGGCTGGTGTTTCTCTGATTCTGCTCTACCTTACCGAGGGCCCCTACATCGGATGGACGGACATCTACAACGTCGGCGCCCTGGTCGCAGGTGGCATCTTGACCGTGGCTTTCTTCGTGGCGGAAAGCACCAAGACCAACCCCCTGATACCCCTCCACCTCCTGAGGATTCGAAACGTCTTGGTGGCGAACCTCACGGGCATCCTGTCTGGGTGGGGGATGTTCATGCTCTTCATCGGGGTCATCTACTACACTGAAGCGCCGGTTCCCCCTGCCCCCACGGGCCTGGGGCTGGACGTGATATCAGCCGGGCTGACAATAGCGCCGGCCACCGTCGTGATGCTGGCGGGGGGTCCTGGGCTGGGCAGGCTCGTGGCCAGCAGGGGCCCAAAGCCTGCGATGATCCTTGGGGGACTGGTTGCGATAGCCGGCTTCTCGCTCTTTGTGTTCAACAGAGCCACGTCGACGGACGTCATGATCGACACCGCGGTCTCGCTGATTGGAGCCGTTGGAATCATAATCCCGATTGTGAACATGGTCAGCATCGCTCTTCCGCCTGAGACCGTAGCCACCGGCCTAGGTCTCAACACCATGCTCAGAAACATCGGTGGAGCCATTGGCCCGGTGATCGCGACCACCATCATGACAACGTACGCGGTCTCTGTCCCAACTCCAGGGGGAGTGCTCTCATTCCCGACGGCTGCAGCCTTTGATTATGTGTTCTACGCAGGTATAGCCTGCATGGTGGCTGTGGTGATCATATCGCTTGCGGGAAAGAACTACGTCTTCAGGAAGCAGAACACGGCCTAGCTGCGGCCTCTTTCCCTGCGGCTCCTTCTTGCCAGCCAGACCCCCAGGCCCCCAAGCGCGACAGCGCCTGCCAGGGCACCGAAGGCAATGACCTCCAAGCCAGCCGTGGGATCGCCCTGGACCCCCCAAAATCCGACGTACTCCCAGAAGTAGGAGCCGCCAGACCCAGCAGCCGCCGAGATGAACGAAGGCGGGCTAGTTCCCGAACTCCCGACGACGAACAGGGGGTTGTGCACCATGTCCCAGTCGCCGTAGAGGTAGCAGCCCCTGATGACCTCCTTCCCGTCGATGAGGATTGACCTGACTGTCAGGTTCCCCATGGCCTGAAACGTCGCAGGGGTCCTGGAATAGGACTCCAGGGCGAACACCTCCTGGTCCCCCGCCCTGAGCGCCGAAGCAAGGCCCGCCCCGAACGGACTCTCCAGGGAGGATCCAGTGTCCAGGTCCGTGACCCTGAGGCCCCATCCTCCTGACGAATGGAAGATTGAAATCGAGACGTTGGCCCCTGGGCTCATCTCGGGCTCGCTTGCGTTGAGCACCCAGGTGTAGGTCGGGGTCCCGGAGTCGGCCCCGGTCACTGACCACGCAAAGGCCGCCCAGCCCGTCCTATTCGGCAAAGCCCCCGCAGCCGCCTGCAGGACGGTCCCGTCGCTGGTCATTGTGGATAGGATGGCATAGACTATCCGGTCGGGAGAGGCGATGTCGGGAAGCATCAGCGATGCAGTGACGTTCGTGACGGTCTCCCAACGCACCCCCCCGCCGCCGAGCACCCCTGCGCCCTCTGGGATTACCACCCCAAGGGCCCACGAAGAGTTGGGGTAGGCGGGCGACTGTTGCTGGGGGGCCCCGGCTGCCAGGGCTCCCTCGGAACCTGGGAGCAGGAGACAGGCAGACACGACGAACGCTAGTGCTGGTTCGAGCCAGCGTCTCAAGGGGAGGGCCACCTAGCGCGAACCATGGACAGGACCGCTAGGGCGGCGCCGATTATCGCGATGAGGACCAGCGTCGTGATAGGGTTCACGTACGGAGAGAGCAGGTCGTGGATGGCACCCGTGGTCGACCCCTGATAGGTGGCCGCGTACCCGCCCACAGCCCCGGCGACGCCCAGCAGAATGCAGCTCCCTGCGACGCCGACGGCCAGCATGACCAGGGCCGGATACATCAAGCGGTCGTCAACCGTCCGGCGCTCGTGAACCTCGACTGTCGTCAGGAAAGCGGACAGCGCCCCAAACCCCCCGATTCCGACCACCACGAACAGGACATAGGCCAGAATGAACCAGATTCCAGGGCCGCCGCCGACGATTATCGGTGGGAGGTACGAGAACGGCTGGAAGGGAAGGACGATCATGAGCGTCCACAGGATCGCGGCGAAGGTGCCGACATAGGCCGCGCCTCTGTAGCGCCTGTACCAGAGGGGCTTCGATCCTTCTAGCCTGGACGTCCCAGATCACCTCGATTGTCGGCGAACGTTGCGACGGCTAGCACTCCCAACTGGCACCCGCACAGGTTAGGTTCCCAGGCACGCTATAAACGCGGGGGACGATTCTCCCCGCTGGGAACAGGATTCCGCTGCGGATTTCCGGAGGCGAGGGGGTGGTTCACGCAAATGCGGGCATTTGTTCGGATTGGCTTAATGCCGTGAGCTTCCCCATGCTGTTGGTCAGGCACTCGAATGAAGCAAGCTGCAAGCTTCCACGAAGTCAGCTTGGGGGCGCACGGGAAAGAAACCTTCAGAGCAGCTTTGGACGATGTGAGGAAACTGACTTCCAATCTTCACGCAAGCCCGGGCGTCGCCCGGCGCGCCGCCGCAATCTGCAGCGACGCTTTCTCCATGCGGTTCGGGCAGGACCTTCCGCCGCAGGTCCTTTCGGCCGCGGCTGTGTACGTTGGCTGCAGGGAAGCGCAGATGCCCGTGACCCTCAAGGACCTCGCCTGGGCGAGCCACTCCGACCCGAGGGCTGTGGGGAGGTGCTACGTGAAGCTCATAGAAAGGATGCACATCTCGAGGCCTGAGCTCAACGAGAACGGATACGTCTACCACCTGACCTTGAAGAGGCCGGTCCCGGACCAGGCGATCAAGCAGTCACAGGAGATCATCGAAAGCATCAACTCCAAGGGGCTGGGTGGCAGGAACCCCATGACTCTGGCGGCCGCCGCACTCTACATCGCCTGCTGCAACCTCGGAGAGAAGATCACCCAGGCTGAGGTGGCAGAGGCCGCAGGCGTGGGGGAGCAGAGCGTCCGGGACTGCTGCAAGGAGATCCGCCGTCTCACGAAGGGCCCCTAGAACCCTGGCGGACGGGCGCCTAACCTGTATGTATCAACGATTAAATCTCGACTGCATCCCGGAACGGCCATGGTCCGGACAAACCTCTCGATAGACAAAGCTGTCTTCGAGGAGTTCGCAGCCGAAGCGGACAGGAGGAACATGACCCTGTTCGCATTTGCGAACGAATCGCTCGCAGCGATCACAAAGATATCGCAGGAGGGGGGGAGCCCGGAGGAGTTCTACAAGATCTGGAGGGTCCTCTCCATCCTGAGGCAGGTGGACGTCATCACCCTCCCCAGCGACTTCGTCGACGACCTCATAGAGCGGCTGTACAAGGTTGACAGCTCCGCGACCAAGGCGAGGTTCAGGGAACTTGGGGCCTCCCTTGTCGGCCTGCTCAAGNNATGGCGGCCGAGAACATCGAGGACCTTTCCGCGCTCGCTAAGGACTTCGGATTCATCATACCGATCAAGCACTTCGCCCTCACGAACCCGAAGCCCGGGTTGGTCCAGGTCGACGTGGTCGGGGCGGGGAAGGCCATTGAAACGACCCAGTGCTCCGCCGAGTTCCTGAAGGCGATAATCGAGGGGTACGGCTACGCCGTGATCAAGGAGGAGCTGCACCCGGGGACCATACGGCTGGTCTCAGAGAAGACCGGCAGGGCTTAGCGCCCGCCTCCGCGGCAGCGCGAAGAGCACCGGTTCCAAAATGCGAGAATTGACGTATCTGGCTAAATACTCCGCCCCAAACCCGCGGGGGCTATAGGGAGCTTCGAGTGATAGACTCTGGCGCCGTAGCGTGGGTGCTTGCAGCCACAGCTCTGGTCATGCTCATGACTCCGGCTGTGGGATTCTTCTACGGAGGCCTCGTTCGGAGGAAGAACCTCATCTCCACCATAGTCCAGACTCTGACCATATTCGCGGTAGTAAGCCTCGTCTGGGCCCTCTGGGGGTACAGCGAGGCATTCGCGCCGTCAATCAACGGAATCGTTGGTGACCTGTCAAAGGTGGGGCTGAACGGGGTTGGCTACGCGCCGCTGGGCAACCAGGTCATACCGGAGCTCGAGTACTTCGCCTTCCAGCTAAAGTTCGCTGCAATCACCCCGGCGCTGATAATCGGGGCGTTCGCCGAGAGAATCAGGTTCAAGGCCCTCCTCATCTTCACCATCGCTTGGGCGACTTTCGTCTACGCGCCCATCGCCCACTGGGTCTGGGGAGGCGGCTGGCTGCAGTCCCTGGGAGTCGAGGACTTCGCTGGGGGCCTCGTGGTCCACATCTCGGCGGGCGTGTCTGCCCTCGCCGCAGCAATCGTCTTGGGCCGGAGGACTGGGATCAGCAAGTCGGACGAGGTGAGGCCGAACAACGTCCCCTTCGTAATCTTGGGGGCCGCAATGCTCTGGTTCGGATGGTTCGGGTTCAACGGCGGGAGTGCGCTCGCAGCCAACGAGATAGCAGTGCAGGCCCTGGTGAACACCAACCTGGCGGCCGCCGCTGCCGCAGTGACGTGGATGCTCGTCGACTGGTCCAGGAAGGGCAAGCCCTCGGCCGTCGGGATTTCGATCGGTGCCGTGGCGGGGCTAGTGGCAATCACCCCGGCGGCAGGGTATGTGACAGCCAGCTCGTCGATGATCATCGGGCTGGGCGCAGGAATCGCCTCGAACTTTGTCTCTAACTGGAGGGCGAGCCGAAACATATTCGACGATTCTCTCGACGTATTCGCCTGCCACGGGGCGGGCAGCATGTGGGGAGTCGTCGCCACAGGCATCTTCGCCACGGCAGCCGTGAGCGGGGTCAACGGGGCCCTTGCTGGGAACCCGTCCTTCCTCGGCATCGAGGTCTTCGCAATCGCTGTCGTCGCCGCCTTCTCCTTCTTCGGGACCTGGCTCATCCTCAAGATAATCAACTTCATCACTCCCCTTAGGGTAACGGCACAGGAGGAGGAGATGGGGCTGGATGAGAGCCAGCACGGCGAAGAAGCGTACGCCTAGCCTGCCGGCATCATTCCTGAGAGGGGTCTGCTGTCGAAAAGCTTCTTAACCCAACTGTGAAGGGCGCAACAAGGAGGGTACCGTCGTGCCGAAATTCAAGACAACCGCAGAGGCTCTCAAGATAGTCCACAACAGGGAGCAGATCCGGAACCTTGGGATAATTGCCCACGTGGACCACGGGAAGACCACCACCTCGGACAGCCTCCTGGCAGCCTGCGGCATGCTCTCCCCTTCGGTGGCCGGCCAGGCTCTGGCCCTCGACTACATGGAGCTCGAGNNNCACATCGACTTCACGGGGAAGGTCACCCGCTCGCTGAGGGCTGTCGACGGGGCAATCGTCGTCGTCGACGCCGTAGAGGGGATCATGACCCAGACGGAGACGGTGACCAGGCAGGCGCTCGAAGAGAGAGTGCGCCCTGTTGTCTACATCAACAAGATCGACCGTCTGATTAAGGAGCTGCGCCTCACTCCCGAGAAGATGCAGGAGTGGCTCTTCNNCAACATAGTCAAGGACTTCAACCGCCTCGTGGACACATACGCCGAGCCCGAGTACAAACAGAAGTGGAAGGTCACCGTTCAGGACTCACAGGTCGCCTTCGGTTCTTCGAAGGACAAATGGGGATTCAACGCCGACATACTGAAGGCCTCAAAGATGACCTTCAAAGACGTCTTCGACGCCTACAGCGCTTCAACTCCCGAGAAGCTGGGCGAGAAGCTGCCGCTCCACGAAGCCCTGCTTGGCATGGTCGTGAGGCACCACCCTNNCGTGGCCCAGGCCTACCGCATCCCGAAGATCTGGTCCCAGGGGGACATGAACAGCGACGTCGGCAAGGCCCTGCTCGCGTGCGACGAGAACGGACCCACTGTCATGATGGTAACCAACGTGGTGGTAGACCCGGCTGCGGGCCTGGTCGCCACAGGACGCCTCTTCTCGGGGAGCGTCACCAACGGCGACACCGTTTACCTCCTCAACTCGAAGCGCGAAGGCAAAATCCAGTCAGTTCAGATCTTCATGGGCTTCCAGCGCGAGATAGTCGACTCCCTCCCCGCAGGCAACATCCCTGCCCTGCTGGGGCTCGACATCAGGTCAGGGGAGACCATCGCCAACAGGAAGGACGTGGCGACCTTCGAGTCGATCCACTACGTGAGCGAGCCGGTGGTCACAGTGGCAGTCGAAGCGAAGCACCCCAGGGACCTGCCGAAGCTCGTCGAGGTCATGAGGAGGCTGAACATAGAAGACCCCAACCTCGTAGTCACGATCAACCAGGAGTCGGGCGAGACTCTCATGTCCGGCATGGGGGTCCTGCACCTCGAG
>DAEE01000057.1:11975-12168 GCA_002495205.1 Thaumarchaeota archaeon UBA183
CATCGAGGTGGAGCCGCTCGAGCCAGACGTCATAGAGCTCATCCGCAACGGCACCATAGGAGAGAACGTCGAGAAGAAGGCGGTAATCAAGACACTGCGCGACCACGGATGGGATCCCGACCAGGCGAGGAACTTCCAGGCCATAGACGAAAGGGGGAACGTCCTCACGGAGGTCACCAAGGGTGTCCAGTTC
>DAEE01000057.1:12203-12465 GCA_002495205.1 Thaumarchaeota archaeon UBA183
CGAGGACCCGGCCCACAGGACCTATGCCCAGCTCATGCCCGCATCCCGCAGAGCGATCCTCGGGGCCATGCTCTCCGCCAACCCCACCCTGCTGGAGCCGATCCTCGGCATAGAGGTGAAGGGGCCCTCTGAGCTCATAGGTGCAGTGACGGGAGTCATTAGCGCCAAGCGCGGGAAGCTCGTCAAGATCGACCAGAGGGAAGTGATGACCGTGGTCGAGGGAGAGATACCGGCCTCTGAGACCTTCGACCTCAGCGAGAAG
>DAEE01000030.1:0-218 GCA_002495205.1 Thaumarchaeota archaeon UBA183
GGGCAGATGGACATCGTTTTCAGGGGGGTCAAGATTCCGAAGAGCACCTACGAGGCCTCCACCTGGGAGGAGCTGCTGAACAAAGCGGACGCCCAGCTTGGGCCGATATCTGAGGAGGTCCGGGGAGAGAAGGCCCTGCTGCAGAAGGCGCAGAAGGACGAGGCGGACTCCGAAGCGCTGATGGGTGCGTTGGAGGTCGTTTCGGGCTTCTCGTCTGA
>DAEE01000030.1:350-1745 GCA_002495205.1 Thaumarchaeota archaeon UBA183
CCAACTTCCCTCAGAACCCCGCCGAGGCGTACAGCAGGGCCACTCAGGACCATGGAGCCGCGGTCGAGGCCCGGGAGAAGGCGGAGTCCAAGATGGGGGAGTCCAGAGAGAAGCATGGTACCGACCTGCTGGCGCTGAGGGAGCTTGCAGAGATCTCCAGGAAGACGCTGGACGAGGCGAGGGTGTCCGGCGGGATGCACAGGCTGGCAATGATCTCCGGCTATGTACCGGAAAAGAAGGAAGCGAAGCTGAAAGAGATGTTCGGCAGGTGGATGGTTCACACGGAGCCCGTACAACGCACGTCAGATGAGGGACAGGTCCCCGTGCTCATGGAGAACAGGAAGGGCCTCGGGCTCTTCCAGCCAATAACCCTGGAGCAAGGATTCCCTGCGCCTCACGAGGTCGACCCGACCCCCCTGGTCTCCTACGTCTTTCCGATCTTCTTCGGGATGATGTTCGGGGACGTGGGGCACGGCCTGTTGCTGACAGCCTTCATGCTACTGGTAAGGGAGAGGTCGACCGGGAGCATGAGGCAGTGGGCGAACATGTTCATAGTCGCGGGGATATCCGCCATCGTTTTTGGAATCGTCTTCGGCGAATTCTTTGAGCTGCCATTTTCCAGGTTCGTCCCCATCCCCGCTCTCATAGAGATCATCCACAGAGCTGCAGGTGCGGTCGACACGTTCAACTTTCTGCCGACCCCCTTCGCCGGGATAAACCTCGTACTGATCATAAGCTTCCTCATCGGCATAGCACACCTGACGACGGCCCTGGGGCTCGACCTCTACCAGACCTACAAAGCGAACGAGCGCTCCGAGCTCTGGCTGGAGAAGGTTCCAGTGTTCACGATGTATCTGTCAGGGGTGGGGTACGGGCTGGCGTTTGTCGGCGTGGGATTCAGCTTCAACGTGTTCTCGAGCTCGGCCCCCAACCCCCTGCTCGGCATTCCGAACAACGTTCTGGGGGCGGTCTCCATCGCGGTGCTGGTTCCGTCCATGCTCGTCCTCCTCGCGGGAAAGAGCGTTGCCATCGCGGCAGGGAAGCTGAAGGAGGGATCTGTGCTTGGCGCGCTCTCGAACGGGGGCCTGGAGGTCTTCGAAAGGATCTCCCAGTTCATGTCAAACACCATCAGTTACGTGAGGTTGGCGGTAATGCTGCTGGTTCACGCCGCACTGCTCTTGATCGTAAACCTNNTGGGTCATCCTCAACCTGCTCATACTGGCCTTCGAGGCCTTCATCGTCTATGTCCAGGACCTAAGGTTGCACCTTTACGAGTTCTTCACGAAGTTCTACACGGGGACGGGGAAGCCGTTCAGGAAGATATTCCCGGACAGGGCCCGGGTCAGGGTAAACTGGACCTAGCCCGCGAAGCTTGTAACGGCGTTGGACGCGAAG
>DAEE01000030.1:1806-6696 GCA_002495205.1 Thaumarchaeota archaeon UBA183
TAGCCGAGGCTGAAGGCCGAGTTCAGAATGGCTGCCAGTGCGAGCCAGGCGTAGGGGCCGTTGGCCACGGATAGGATGAGGATCAGCTTGCTCCAGAACCCGCTGAGAGGAGGCACGCCGGCGAGACCCAGGAAGGCCACTGCCAGGGTGAACGCTGTGATCGGCATCCTCTTTCCGAGTCCGTCATAGGCCTTCAGGTCCGCCCGCTTCAGCTGTAGGATGACGAGTGCGGCTGCGAGGAAGGCGACCCCCTTCATCACGGCGTGGTTGATCACATGAAAAACGGTCCCGGTCAGGCCCAGTGTTGCAGCGGACGAGCCCGGGGCGTTTGCGAAGGCCACGAACCCGATGAGGATGTACCCGGCCTGGGCGATGCTGGAGTAGGCCAAGAGCCTTGTCATGCTCTTCTGGGTTAGGGCGGAGATGTTTCCGACTGTCATGGTGACAAGGGCGAGGACAGCGAACACATTGGCCATGGTGAAGAGTGGACTCTTGGTGACGGCGTAGAGCGTGGTTATGCCGAGGAGGACCCTGATGGCGGCGATGAAACCCGCCTTCTTCGTGGCGGCTGCGAGGAGTGCGCTGATGGTCGTTGGGGCGCCCTCGTACGCGTCCGGGATCCACATGTGGAAGGGCACTATGGACATCTTGAAGCCGAAGCCAGCCACGAAGAGCAGAGTGGCGACCCCGGCAAGGGCAGATGGATGGCTGGTGAATCCGGCAACGACGGCAGATATCTGGGTGCTCCCCGTCAGGCCGTAGGAGAGACTGATGGCGTAGAGGATGACCGCGGACGACATCGCCCCTATGATGGCGTACTTGACGGACGCTTCGTTGGAGCGGTTGTTCTTGGTGAACCCTGCAAGGACGTATGTCGGGAGGCTCATCAGCTCCCAGGAGACGAAAAGCATCAGCAGGTCCTGTGAATAGGCGAGGAGGACCATGCCGAGGGCGGTGAACCCGAGCAGGCTGTAGTAGACTGGCTTGCTTGTGCTATTGATGAAGTCGAAGGACGCAACCGTCACCGCCAGGGTGACACCTACGGTGACCAGGGCGAACACCCCTCCCATCTGGTCGGGGATAATGAGGGTGCCCGCCCACGAAACTGAGGAGGGATAGAGGGTGAAGAGGGCGATGAGCCAGAGTGCGGCGGCTAGCACCAGTGCGAGGATGTATCCCCCCAGGTTCTCCCTCCCCGTCCGGAAGACCTGGAGGAGAGGGAGGAACAGCCCAGTGCCTGCAAGCAGGCCCACCGTCAATGTGAGGTAGTCCATTGCGCTACGGCAACCCCTTGAGGAACTCCGCCACTGGGAGGGCAGGGTTCAGAATCAGGTACGAAGCGATGATCAGGATGACCAGCGGCACGAGATAGACGGCGAAGGCCCCCACATCCGACCACCCCATGTCATGAACCTCGTGCCCCGGCTCCGCCGGGGAGAGGACCGTCCTCTTGATCATCCAGAGGAAGTAACCGGCAGTAATTACGGGGACGAGGATCGAGATTGCCGTAAAGATGGATGCGGAGATTCCCGCGGCGATGACCATGAACTCGGCCAGGAAGCTTGCGAAGGGGGGGAGACCCATGGCAGCCGCCGAGCAGAGGACCAGAATGGCGGCGGTCCGAGGCATCGTTGTGCCGAGCCCCTTCAGCAGCGGGATCTCCCTCGTCCCTGCCTGGTGCTGGATGTAACCTGAGAGCATGAAGAGGCTCCCAACTGCGAGGGCGTGGGCGAACATCTGGAATATGGCTCCCTGGATTCCGAGGTAGCCCACTGAAATCAGAGAGGCGTAGGCGCCGAAGAGGACGAACCCCATGTGGTTGATGCTAGTGAACGCTATCATCTTCTTGAGGTCGGTCTGCAGCAGTGCCGCGATCGCGCCATAGAACATGGAGAAGAGACCGAGGGCGAGGAAGACCCAGGCATACTGCGTCGAGGCATCAGGGAAGAGACCTATGCTGNNGTAGCCGCCCATCTTCAGGAGCACTCCCGCCAGTAGCACTGAGATCGGAGACGGCGCCTCGACGTGCGCATCGGGGAGCCAGGTGTGGAAAGGCACCAGAGGGAGCTTCACCGCGAATCCGATGAACGAAGCCAGCAGAGGGAGGTACTCGAGGCCGACAGGGATCTGGTGGGCCTGGAGCATCGCGTCTATGGTCGGGATGTCGAAGGAAGGCGAAGGCATCCCCATGTAGAAGTAGAGGAAGCCCAGGAGCATTATGGTGCTCCCTGCGAACGTGAATATGATGAACTTCATAGCGGCGTACTTCCTGCGCGGACCTCCCCAGACCCCGATGAAGAAGAACATCGGGATGAGGACTATCTCCCAGAAGATGTAGAATAGTATCAGGTCGAGGGAAGTGAAGACTCCCATTATCGCTCCCTCGAACATGAAAATCAGAGCGTAGTACTCGGCCTCGTGGTGGTCGATCAGCCTCCTGGAGCCTATGATGACAAGCACGGTCAGGAGAGCTGAGACAAACAGAAGTGGGGAGCTCAGGCCGTCGACCCCCAGGAAGTAGTTGAGGGCAAAGGAGTTGAAACTTATCCAGCTGTACTTCTCCTGCATGATGTAGGTCCCGGGCGCCATCGCCGGCACCTGGGAGTAGACCTCCCAGAAGACGTACCCCGCGATGAAGAGCACCACGACGGCCAGGCCGAGTGAGAAGTAGATGCCGAACCGCCTGTTCACCCTGGTGGCGAGGTAGACGAAGGGGGCCGCGACAAGGGGGAGCGCGATCAAAAGCGAAAGGACGTAGCTCATGGCAGAGGGACCCCCACCCCTGCCTGCCAGATTGCAAGCAGCAGGAGAACGACGAGCAGGAGGATGCCTATGGCGAAGACTTCGGCGTACTGCTCCACTATCCCCGTCTGGAGCTTCCTGAGCGCCCTGGAGAGGAACTGCCCCAGCGAGGCGAACCCGTTGGCGACGCCGTCAACGACGTGCGCGTCGACCCAGTTCCCCGCCCTCGAAAGGTACACNNGCATCGACGAAGACCTTGTAGTAGATGGCGTTGATGTACCATCTGTTGTAGAGGAACGTGTAGAGGCCATGCATGAACCCGGTCTGGCCTACGAATCGGGTCGGGGGCACCCTTCGGGCTATGTATATCGTGAATGCGGCAAGGAAACCTACGACGACTATTGCCAGTGTCAGCCCCGCCGGCGCCCATTGGACCGAACCCGAGGGCGCGGGGAGCAGCACCGAAGGGAAGAGCGCTGTGATGTAGCTCTGGGCGGCCGCCTGAAGAGAAGCGTCGAGGTTCAGCGCCGGGACAGCCAGGCCGGCGAAGGCCGTGACTCCGATTATGACGGTGAGCCCCGCCAGGATTGAGTAGGGGACCCACATGAGAGGGCTTGGTTCGTGAACGTGGTGTCCCTGGGCCTCGACTTCTGCCAGCCTCTTGCTCGCATCGCCGTAGAACACGACGCCGAGCATCCTGAAGGAATAGAATGCTGTCATTCCGGCCGTGAGGGACCCCACCACGAAGAGGCCGTACTGCCCCGCACCCCAGGCGGCTCCCAGGACAGCGTCCTTGCTCCAGAACCCGCTGAACGGGGGTATCCCTGAGAGAGAGGCGACTGCGATCAGCACGGCGGCGAAGGTCAGCTTCATCTTGTTCCTCATCCCTCCCATGTCGTTGATGTACTTCGAATCGGCAGCGTGGATGAGGGCCCCCGCAGCGAGGAAGAGGCACGCCTTGAAGATGGCGTGGCTGAGCAGCTGATAGAGCGCAGCGGACAGTCCGTCCGAGAAGTTGGCGGACAACCCCGCGACGCCGACGGCAAGCATCATGTAGCCGATCTGGGATATCGTCGAGTAGGCCAGGATCTTCTTCAGCTCGAAGCCCACGAGCGCCTGACTGGCTGCAAGAACCGCCGTGAAGGCGCCGATCCACGCCACTGTCAGGAAGAAGGGCTGGACCGCTGCCGTGCCGTAGGCGGAGTTGCTGATTGCGATGAAGTAGAAGATCGGAGCGACCCTGGCGACGAGGACCACCNNGCCATCGCGTCAGGGAGCCATTCGTGCAGGGGGAACTGGGCAGACTTGCCCACCGCGCCCCCAAAGATCAGTAGTGCCACGGGGACCAGAAGGCCGTTGTTGTAGAGGCTCTGGAACCAGAGGCCGCGGTCCGAAGCAAGCTGGGAGTAGTTGAACGTGCGCGAGTAGAAGAATATGATCAGGATGCCCGCAAGAAACGCCACGTCTCCTACCCTTGTCATTATGAATGCCTTCATCCCCGCATGCGACGGAGAGTAGGCCTGCTCCTCCCCCAGGGCCCTGTCCCCCGGCGTCCCCACCCAGTCCTTGGTCTCGTCCTTCCAGTAGTACCCGATCAGGGCGTAGCTGCACAGGCCGACCATCTCCCACCCTATGAAAAGGGCGAGGAGGTTGTCCGAGAGGACGATGAGCTGCATGCTCCCGATGAAAAGGGCGATGAAGAAGAAGTACCTGTTGTGCCCCCCGTCCTCCTTCATGTACTCCAGGCTGTAGAGGACTATGAGGAAGCTGACCCAGGCGACCACGTTAGTGATTATCGCTGTGTAAGAGTCTCCCAGGACCCCCATGGTCAGACCGAGCCCAGAGATCCAGGGGACGCTTGTCGAAAGGGGCCCGACACTGTTTATGATCAGCGGCTCCCCCTCCAGCACGGGGACGAGCATCGTGAAGGCGAACACGGCGGAGAGGAGAGCGAAGGCGGCGGCTGCGTAATCCCCGAGCCTTCCCGCCTTCCTGAGGGCGACCGTTACTAGGGCTCCCACGAAGGGGAGGATGAAGATCAGCCAGATGAAGTAGGACGGGATCGCGTAGGTCAACTCAGGGCGCCCCTCCCGCGCTGAGGATGTTGGCGAAGCCAGTCAGGAACTTCGTGACGAGGTCCGGGTAGAT
>DAEE01000030.1:6756-7263 GCA_002495205.1 Thaumarchaeota archaeon UBA183
GAGGAGGGTCGCGATCAGCCCGAGGAGAGCAACCGCGAGGTAGGTGGAGGAGCCGGCCGCCCCCTGGGTGAATATGCCAGCGAACATTATCCACTCGGCCTGGAAGCCACTGGTCGGGGGCACGGCCGATAGTATCAGGGCGCCAAGAACGAATAGCGCTGCCGTGAATGGCATCTTCCCTGCAAGGCCACCCATCTGCTTGACATCCCTGAGGCCGGTCTGCGTCAGCAGGATGCCAGCCACAGCGAACATCACGAACTTGCCGAGGATGTGGCTCCCGAAGTAGAACACGCCCCCGACGGCGCCCAGAGCAGAGGTGCTCGCCAGGCCCAGGATCGAATAGGCATTCTGGCTCATGGTCGACCAGGCAAAGATGTACTTGATGTCATTCTGGGCGAGGGTGACCGCACCGCCGTAGAACATGGTGAGGACTGCCCAGGCCATCAGAGGGAGGCTGAAGGAGTGGAATATTGTGGGCATGTTGAAGAAGAGGAGACGCGCTATGAC
>DAEE01000030.1:7358-7940 GCA_002495205.1 Thaumarchaeota archaeon UBA183
GCTCCTCCGAGAGAGGCGATGTCGAAGCTCCCGGTGGCGGCATAGGCCAGCGCTATGCCCGACAGGAATACGAAGGCGCCCAGCTGGTTCCATATGATGTAGATTATGCCGACCCTTTCCTTCTGGACGTAGCCGAACAGGCTGATGATCACGAAGGTTGGGATTAGGACGAGCTCCAGGAAGAGGTAGAGTTCAATCAGGTTGGTCGAGAAGATTATTCCTACCAGCCCGGCGGAGACGAGCAGGAAGTTGAGGTAGTAGATGCCAATTCTGGCGGGCTTCGCACCGCCGTAGAGGGCCCTGACCCTGTTCTCCAT
Organism: Thaumarchaeota archaeon UBA183; assembly: GCA_002495205.1. The sequence goes on from DAEE01000030.1 coordinate 7,676, forward strand.
GTAGGGCATGGAGTAGACCGCAGTGGCCGCAAGCACTAGGTTGACTAGGATCGCGATCGGGAAGCTCAGGCCGTCGGCAAGGAAGCCGAAGGTGAGCCCCGCCGTGGGGGCCCAGGTGTAGAACTCGGGGCTAAGGGTCCCCCCCGAGAAGAGCTGGGACCAGCCGAACCCTATGAGGAGGAAGGTGGTGAAAAAGAGGGATGCGAATGCGATCCACCCCACTCGCTTCCCGAGCGCGGGAGCCGCAAGGTAGCAGATGGCCGCA
>DAEE01000014.1:0-1076 GCA_002495205.1 Thaumarchaeota archaeon UBA183
CCTGGGCATCGAACCTCCGTCGCCGACCGCCCCTGGAATTGGCTCCATTTGTCCTATGAACTCCCTCCGCCGAATCCTTTTCTCGAAGGACTGTTACCGTGCGCGAAGGCGTCGGGTGTGCCGAAGTCTGGGCGAATGAGGGAAGGGCTTCCGTCCGTAGTCGTGGGGGTTGGTAATCCGTTCATGAGGGACGACGGTTTTGGCGTCGTAGTCGCCAGAGAGCTGGAGAAGCTGAACCTTGGGAAGGGCGTGCTTGTCCTCCAGCGTCAGATGCTGGACGTCTCCCTCCTCCTGCTTTCGGAGGATGCCACTAGGGTCGTCGTCGTGGATGCGGTCAAGTCTGGGAAACGCCCCGGGACGCTGGTCAGATTCAGGGCGACGGCCTCGGGGCCTCCAATCCTGCAAGTCCCGCTCTCCCACGGCATGCAGGTCGCAGACCTCGTCAAACTCGCCAGGAAGAACAAGATCCGCCTCTGCCCGATTTCTGTGATTGGGGTGGAGCCTGCGGACTGCACCATTGGGGAGAGCATGACGAAGGCTGTGAGGGACGCAGTTCCAGCTGCAGTTGAGGCAGTCTTGGAAGAACTTAGGGCCGGCTGATGAGCCGGCCGACTAGACCTTGACCTCGGCTTTCGGCGTGCGGACGATTTCCACCCGAAGGAAGTGGGTCGCACAGGATATGCATGGGTCGTAGTTGCGGACGGCCATCTCGCCGAGCCGCGTCGCCTCTTTTTCCCCTGCCTTCACGATCTGGGGCGCCAGCAGCCGGACGTCTTCCTCGATCCTTGCAAGGTTCTGCGCGGTCGGGGGAACTATCTTGGCCCGCTCGACCTGGCCCCTCGCGTTCACGACGTAGCTGTGGTACAGGAGTCCCCGGGGCGCTTCGCTGACGCCGTAGCAGGTTCCGGCCTTGTACTGGTAGGGCACGTAGGGGCGGAGCGGCTGAGAGTACGCTTCGATTTCCAGTCTGACCTCCTCGAGGGCGTGCATCGCCTCGATGGCGCGCATGCCGATGTTCTGGAAGGGGTCGGTGACGGGCGGAACCAGACCAATCTCCTTCGCCATCTCCTTCGCCA
>DAEE01000014.1:1146-2626 GCA_002495205.1 Thaumarchaeota archaeon UBA183
GTCGCAATGTCCCCGCCGTCTATGGCGTAGCGGTCGGGATTTCTCAGGCTGACCAGGACCCGAGTGCGCGCGAGCGACGGCTTCTTCAGCGATGCGACGAAGCGGACCATCCTCTCCATCGTCCCCCTCAGCCTGTCTATCTCGGGAAGCATCTTCACCAACGACTCCTTCTTGGGCGCCCTGTAGATGCCTCCGATTTTGAGCGAGACCGGATGGATTTCACGGCCGCCGATCATCGTCATGAGGCCGTTCCCCAGGCGTTTCAGCGCCAGAGCGTCCTTGACCATGCCAGGGTCGATGCTTGCGATTCCCAGGACGTCCGGGACTCGGAGGAAGTCCGGGGCGGCCAGCATGTAGATGTGGAGGGAGTGGCTCTCGATCCATTCGCCGTGGTAGAGGATGCGCCGCAGCCTCCGCACCTGCTCGTCGAGTTCCACCCCGAAGAGGCTCTCCAGGGCGTTGAGCGCGCTGACCTGATAGGCCACGGGGCATATCCCGCATATCCTCGGCACGATGTCGACGACCTCCTCTGCCTTCCTTCCCTTGAGGAACCCCTCGAAGAACCGGGGAGGTTCGAATATGTTCAGTCGAACCGAGCTGATCTCTGCTCCGTCGGTCTCAATCAGCAGGGACCCTTCGCCTTCGACCCGGGCCAGCGGCCCTGTGTCCACGACGACCTTCCTACCCAAGGCCCTCCAGCCACCTCCTGAACTCCTTCGAGTTGGAGTTGATCATNNGAGACGTAGGACGCCAGGTTGACATCGTCCGAAGGACCGAAGCACCCGTAGCACCCTCTCCCCATGGAAGGACAGATCGCGCCGCACCCCTCGGCTGTGACCGGGCCTAGGCAGGGGGTCTTCCCGGCCACGACCACGCAGGCGTTCCCTGCGCGCTTGCATTCGAAACACACCGCGTTGGTCGGGAGCCGGGGCTTGGCCCCCCTCGCCATGGCGACCAGGAACTGCACCAGCTGCCCCTTGCTGACCGGGCACCCTCTGAGTTCGGCGTCCACCCTGACGAAATCGCTCACAGGGAGAGACTTCTCCAACGCCCTGGCGGCCTTCTGTTCGTGATAGGTAGCGGCCTCGACATTCCTCATGCTCCCCCAGTTCCTTAGCGCCTGTATGCCGCCCGCGGTGGCGCAGGCGCCGATTGCGACCAGGGTCCCTGATTCCTTGCGTATGTGAGTGATCCTTTCGACGTCCTCGGCAGAGGTTATCGATCCCTCGACCAGGGCCAGATCGTAGGGGCCACCTGCAGACGAACTGGTCGCTTCAAGGAAGTCCCTGAGCTCAACCTTACCCAACAGCGGGAGGAGCTGATCTTCTGCGTCGAGGATTGAGAGCTGGCAGCCGTCGCAGGACGAGAACTTGAAGACTCCGACAGAAGGCTTGCGCGCCATCAGACTCCGCTCCTGGGGAAGAACCTCTCAATCTGCGGGTAGGCGAAGACCGGTCCGTCCTTGCAGATGAAGTTGGGG
>DAEE01000014.1:2687-3428 GCA_002495205.1 Thaumarchaeota archaeon UBA183
TTGATGCCCGCAACAGGGAAGAGGGTCGTGACGACGCCGACGCGGCCCTTCCACTTCTCGTCCCCTTTGTCGACTGTGATGAGGAACTCGCACCCCTTGGCCTTCTGCCAGACGGGAAACTCTGGCTGGAAGATCAGGTCCGATGGGGTCCTTGCGCCGTAGAGTATTTTGACGCCGTCGAAGCGCTCTGGCTTCGACATGGCATCGAGGATGACAGGCCTCAGAGGAGGGAGGCCGAGGCCCCCCGCGACCACGAGCAGTTGCTTGCCGTACGCTTCCTCCATGGGCCAGCCCTTCCCGAACGGCCCCCTGATCCCGAGCTTTGCTCCTGGCTCGAGCCGAGTCAGGACGGCTGTGACCGTGCCCACTGACCGTATGGTGTGAATGAGATGCCTCTCGTCGGGGGACGAGGCGATTGAGATGGGCACCTCCCCTATCCCTGGCAGGTAGAGCATGTTGAACTGGCCTGGCTTGAAGTCCCTGGCCCCACGGGTGCCACGCAGGTCGAGGACAAGGGTGAAGGTGTCTGGCGTCTCCCTGATGGCTTGGACCACGCTCGCGGGAGTTATCGCGACTTGGACCTGGCTAGGCAATCTGCACAGCCTCCATCTTCGCCTTGGCCCCAGGAGCCTTCTCTAGGACGCCGTTGACAGTCGCTGTAATGTCGATGCCTACCGGGCACCAAGTTATGCACCTGCCACACCCGACGCATCCGAACCCGCCGAATTGGTCGCGCCAGTA
>DAEE01000005.1:0-4996 GCA_002495205.1 Thaumarchaeota archaeon UBA183
CATCGTCCTACTCCCCGCGTTCGGGGTGATAGCCAACGTACTCCCGTCTTTCACAGGAAGGCCCCTCGCGGGCAGGAACTGGATCATCATCTCCACAGCCCTCGTGGTGCTCCCCCTGAGCTTTGGAGTATGGATGCACCACATGTTCCTGACCGGCATCCCGCTCTCCCTCCAAGAGTCCTTCGACGTGTCCACTGAGGCCATCTCCATCCCCTTCGGCATTATCATCATCTCCTTCATTCTCTCCCTGGTCAGAGGGAGAATCCAGTTCAAGACGCCCTTCCTGTTCGTCCTCGGTGCTGTCGTGCTCTTCATAATCGGAGGAATAATGGGGGTCTTCCTCTCGTCCCCCGTGCTCGACAGGGAGTTCAACGGCTCCTACTTCGTAGTCAGCCACTTCCACTACGTGATGGTGGGTGCCACAATCTTCGGGCTTATCGCCGCGATATACTACTGGCTCCCACGGATGACCGGCCGGATGTACAACGAGTCCGTTGGCAGGGCCCACTTCGTCATCTCCTTCATAGGCTTCAACGTCCTCTACGGCCCGATGAGCCTCCTATCCGACATGCCAAGGAGGGTCTTCACCTACCCGAACACTGGAGACCTCGGCCTCGTGAACGAAGTGGCCACCCTCGGCGCATTCGTCTTCATCTTCGCACAGGTGCTTCTCGCCTACAACGTCGTCCACACTTGGTTCAGGGGGCCACCCTCCGGGCCGAACCCCTGGGGCTCCAGTGACTTGGAATGGACGTCTGATGCCTCGGAAAGGACGCCGGCGGTCGGTGCCGAAACACCCCCTCGGGGCGGCTGGATTGGGCAGCTGTCCGCCTCTGCCCCTACCCCTGTTCCGGCCCACGGTGGGGCGCCGGAGTCGTCCCATGGCCATGGCGGCCACTTCAGCTCGCGGCCATTCACCCTCACCCTCGGTGTGACACTGTTCTTCCTTGGTGCTCCCTTCTATCCTTCCATGGCCGGGCTCGCGTTCATGGTCGTCGGAGGGGCGATCGTACTGTACACCATGTTCTCCTGGGCCAAGGACGACCTGATGGAGAGGTTCTCTGTGCAGGACGAGGGCGAGGAGAGATACCCGTTCACCGCTCTCCCCAAGGTCAAGCTGGGGATGTGGGTCTTCCTCTCGTCAGAGGTCATCCTTTTCGGGAGCCTGATAGCGGCCTACCTCTTCATCCGGGAGGCCGTAGTCGGGTGGCCGCTGGCTTCATCGATCCACGACATACCCCTAGGCACTGCGAACACGCTCATCCTCCTGACGAGCGGGTTCACCATGGCCATGGCAGTCCTTTCCATAAGGAGGGGGAACCAGCGGTCCCTTCTCCTCTGGCTTGCGACGACCTTCGCCCTGGGCTCGGTATTCATGGGGGTGAAGATCTCGGAGTGGTCCAACCTCGCATCATCTGGATTCACCCTGACCTCTCCGAACCCCATGTACCAGCTGGCTGCAAGCGCCTACTACTTCCTCGTCGGCCTCCACGGGGCCCACGTTGTCGCGGGCCTGATAGTCATGGTCTACCTGATGAAGAAAACGATCTCCGGTGCCTACACGAAGGACAACCACGGCGCCATAGAGAACTTCGGGCTCTACTGGGCGTTTGTGGACATAGTGTGGTGCTTCATCTTCCCGCTGTTCTACTTGCTATGAGGTTCTGAGACATGAAAAACAGCGTTCTTCTCGGGGTCTGGTTGTACACCATGGTAGCTGTCATTGCCGAGGTATACACGGCCCAGCACGTCGCAGACACATTGACCGCAGCCTCGGCTGTCATAGCCTTCGCACTTAGCCAGGCCGCCGCAGTTGTGGCCTTCTACATGGACCTGAAGGACGAGCCGGGGTCGCTCATCCTGATGGTCATCATCCCAGTCATGTTTCTGTCTGGGCTCCTGATTTCGGTGGTGGCATCACTGGGGTGAGCAACCTTGGAGACTGACGAGGAAGGATACTCGCCGAAGTGGATACTGCTCGCCTTCGGCTTGGTGGCAACGGTGGTCCTGGTCGGCGTCGCCGCAGCCCTAGCTGTGCCATTGCAGCCGCCCCTGGGGGGAGGGGGCTCCTGCGCCTCCGGGGTCGCTTGCATCAAGATGCCCAACGGCGCAGCCGTAGTCAACTTCAGCCCCGACTCGATCACAGTCGTCCTGGGGGTGAACAGCACCGTCCAGTGGACCAACCAGGACTCGGTCCAGCACACTGTCGTCGTGTGCTCCGTGGGGGGTGCGCAGCTCTGCTCCCCTTCAGCGGCCGTGGCCAGCTCTTCCTTCCTGTCTCACGGTGACACCTTCCAGGTGACTCTCAACCAGACAGGCGTCTACCACTACTACTGCTCCATACATCCTGCGACGATGCGGGGGACCATCGTCGTNNGCGGACTCCGGGCTGCGTCCGCTGCTTCTTCGCACATCCGACTACCAGCCCCTGGGGTGCCCTGATTGGAAGAGAAGGATTCAGGCAACGTATTCCCCGGGAACTGGGACGTCGTCTCTGAACAGCTTCTCCGGACCTACGAGCTCTGGTTCCCCCAGAACTGGAGCCCCGTGGACCTCCCCTGGGACGAGTGCGACGCGAAGAACTTCTCGTCCGACGAGGCGGTGGCCCAGGCCTACTGGCTCTCCAAGCTCGCGCTTTTCGAAAAGTCGGGCATAGGCGCCTTTGGCGCAGCCGCTGTCCAGGCCGCGACCCACGACTTCGAGGACCCCACGAAGAAGTTCCTGTCAGCCGTGGCCTTCGACGAGTGCAGGCACGACGAAGTCTGCAGGCGCGCCTGCGCCCGCGTCTGCCCCAACTTCCCCTACAGGTTCAAGCCCAAGTCCACCCTCGAGGAGAAGGCCCACGCGAACATAATGGCCCTGTACGACAACGGGCACAGGTACTGGAGCGCCTTCAGCCAGGCCTGGGGGAAGTACCCGCTGGAGCTCATCTTCTCCAGCTTCTTCTTCGCAGAGATAGGGGCCCAGCTGATCTTCAGGGAGGTGGGAGAGCGCTCCACCAACAAAGTCTACTCGACGGCTTTCAGGAACATCACCAGGGACGAGTCCCGCCACCTTACGGGGACCCTGGCCATGCTGGAGCGCCTCGCGGAGAAGATGTCCAACGACGAGAAGGGGATGATATCACGGCAGCTCAAGCACGGATTCATCTACCTCTCGCCCCTCCTCTTCAAGCCGATGAACGACTTCTGGAAGCTCCCGGCCGACTTCTTCGAGTACGACCAGAAGCTGGAGGAGCTGGCCGCCAAGTCCGGGCTCGGGGTGCCGAAGGTCGAGGAAAGGTCCGACGCCTGGATGAAGGCAATCAGCAGGCACAGGTCGAAGATAGAGGAGCTGGGGATTCCTGTCCCAGAGATCAAGGAGATAGGCCTGGCCGGGCTGGAAGTCAACGTGAAGAAGGGCGACGACATCATCGCCACGCCGCTCTAGCGGCGCCAGTGCTCGACCATCAGCAGGATCGGCACGATGAAGACGAGTGTGAGGGCCCCGCTCCACAGCCACCCCTGTGAGTAGCCCACCATCTCGACCACGTACGAGAAGAATACAGGCGGGAGCACCGAGCCGGTCAGATGTATGCTGTTGACCCAGGATATGGCGAGCCCCTCGTACTCCTTGCCCGCACGGTTCAGGTCCCTGGCGCCTGCGAAGGCGAAGGTGTACCCCACCCCTGCGACCACCCCGGCAAGAACCGAGCAGGCCACGGCCGCGTACACTGACTGGAGCGCCCCCAAGCCGAGGGCGGCCGCGCTGAGTACGACGCTCAGTGACATGATGCTCCGATGCCGCTCGATGCTGTCGTAGATCCTGCCCCCCCAGAGCGATGTGAAGATGGGGACGATGGTGACGAGCGAAGCAATCAGTCCGGCGAGGGTGGCCGAGGCAGCGCCGATTCCAAGCAGGTTGTAGATCATGAAACCCGAGACTATCGAGTTGCTCATGTCGAAACCCAGGGCCCCCAGGCCAACGAGTATCAGCTGCCTGTCGCCGAGGATGGCGAGAAGCGGTCCCCGCCCGACCTTCGAGACCATGTTCGCCTCGTCCTTCGGGACGAAGAGGAAGGTGAGCAGGCCTGTGAGCACTCCCAGGCCCCCGCTCAGTGCCAGGCTCAGCCTCCACCCCGTGGCCTCGGCCAGGACCACCCATCCGAAGAGGGCGAAGAGCCCCCCCACGTCGTAGGCGGAGTTGTAGAGTCCAACACCTATGCCCGACCTGCCGCCCCGCAGGAGCCGCGCGATGATGACGACACCAGGCGCGAAGACGAAGGCCATCCCCGCCCCTACGAGGAAGCGGAGGAGGGCGATCTCCGGGATCGTGGTCATCACCGACGTCCCCAGGGCAGCGGAGGAGGAGAGCAGGACGCCGACCACTGACACCTTCTTCGGCCCCCACTTCGCCACCAGGATGCCCCCTGGGACCTGGAGCAACCCGATGCCGAGGTAGAACGAGGCAGATAGGGTCCCCAGCCCGGAGACCCCGGCCCCGAGGTCCGGCCCCATCAGGAAGAATATGGCCCCGACGTTCATCCAGTTGAGCGCATAGATGATCCTGGCGAAGATCATCGACCCCAGGGCCTTCGAGTCCTGCACGGAATCCAGCAAGCGACGCAGTGGCGGAATCTGTCAGCCTTTAATTCGATTGCCCCTAAGCAAAACTGCAGGACTCGGTTTCTGGCCTGTCTGGCGCCACCTGCCCAGAACCTCACCGCTCAGACGCAAAACGGCTCAACCCCTTGGTAGAGCCGACCGACCCCCTCTCGTCGGCCTTCCCTCGATTCGTCAATGCGGTATTGGCAGACGGTAGGGCGGGCGAATCGCTGCCGATTCCAGAAGAATCAGAGGATGCTCCACCTTGGGACAGAGGCGCTATAATCCCCAATCGCCCTCAGAACAGTCTATGACCCGAAAAAGCCTCATTTTGAGCCCCGTTTAAGAGAGTTTATATAGCGAATCGGGCGAATTCCGTGCGAGGCAATTCGCAGTGGTCACTGGCTACTGTG
>DAEE01000005.1:5040-7848 GCA_002495205.1 Thaumarchaeota archaeon UBA183
AAGTAGATTCTACTCTCCCGTTCCGTTTTTATTTTGAAGCATTCGACCGCTGTGTGCCCACCACCATGCTGAAGCTCTACAACAGCCTCGGAAGGGAAGTACAGCCCTTCAAGCCCCTGAAGGAGGGCGAGGTGAAGATGTACACCTGCGGCCCGACAGTGTGGAACTACGCCCACATCGGGAACTTCAGGACCTTCGTATTCGAGGACCTGCTCCGCAGATACCTCCGGTTCAAGGGGTTCAGGGTCTACCAGGTGATGAACATCACAGACGTGGAGGACAAGATAATCAGGGGGATCAAGGAGTCGCACAGGCCGCTCAAGGAGCACACCCGATTCTACGAGGCCGCGTTCATGGCGGACCTGGACTCGCTCGGGGTGGAGAGGGCAGACCTCTACCCGAGGGCCACGGAGCACATACCGGAGATGGTCGCCCTGGTCAAGACCCTGGTGCAGAAGGGGTACGCCTACAGGGCGCCCGACGGCTCCATCTACTACAGCGTGTCGAAGTTCAGGGGCTACGGCGCTCTGTCGGGGGTAAGGCTCGACTCGCTGAAGCCCGCCGGGAGGGTCGCCAGCGACCACTACGAGGAGAAGCTGGAGGCCGCAGACTTCGCTCTCTGGAAGGCCTGGGACGAAGAAGACGGCGACGTCTTCTGGGAGACCGAGCTCGGCAAGGGGAGGCCCGGCTGGAGCTTGGAGTGCTCGGCCATGTCCATGAAGTACCTGGGCGAGACCTTCGACATACACACGGGTGGGATGGACAACAAGTTCCCACACCACGAGAACGAGATAGCCCAGTCGGAGGCTGCGACAGGGAAGAAGTTCGTCAACTACTGGCTGCACTCCGAGTTCCTGAACATCCGAGGCGAGGAGATGCACAAGTCTGTGGGGAACGTGGTCTACCTGGGCGACCTGAAGAAGGAAGGTTGGAACCCCATCGACATCAGGCTCTTCCTCATCACCTCGAGATACAGGGACCCCATGGACCTGACCGATTCCTCCCTGGAGCAGGCGAAGGCACAGAGGGCGCGCCTCACGGACTTCCTCCTGCGGCTGAAGTCTGCGGGTGGAAAGGGGAAGTCGTCCGAGCTCACGCGGGAGCTGATGGCCCAGTTCGAGGGGGCCATGGACGACGACCTGAACACGCCAAAGGCCCTCTCAGCTCTCTTCACCTACGTCAAGAAGATGAACACCCTCATCGACTCGGGCTCGGTAACCAGGGAGGAGGCAGGCGAGGCGCTCGCAGCCCTCCGACGGGTCGACTCCGTCCTCGGCGTGCTGGAGTTCGAAGAGCGACCTCTCCCGCCGCGCCTGGCGGAGCTGGTCGCCAGGAGGGACGAAGCGAGGAGGAGGAGGGACTTCGCCGAATCCGACAGGCTTCGGAATGAACTCCTCGCGGAGGGCATCGCCGTGGAAGACACCCCGGCTGGGACCAGGTGGAAGCGGGTCGGCCGAGGTTAACGGCGGAAGTCCACTAGCTCAACTTCGGTAAATCCTGCCGATATTATCCGCACCGGGTTCTCCCAGTGCAGGATGGTTGCCACTGCCGAGTCTCTTGCAGCCAGGGCCCAGGGGCTGAAGTCTTCCGCCCTGAAGAGGCCCATGCTCCTGCAGGCCAGGGGGTGCAGGGCAGTCGTGGACTCAGACGGGTCCGTCAGGTCCTTCGAGTCGCAGCAGGAAAGGCGCGCCCTCTTCGGGTTCGAGCAGCTCAGGCTCTACAAGGTGCAGGCGGGCATCGTCGTCCAGGCCCAGAAGCCTGACTGGTCGATAAGGGCGAGCCCCCGCTCTCTCCAGTTCACAGGCAGGGTCTTCGAGGGCGTGGAAGTCGCCGAGTCCATCGAGTTCTACCCCGGCCAGTCGCGGGGGTACCTGCGGAGGGTCAGGCTGAGGAACGGAGGCCAGGGCCAGATCAAACTGCGGCTGATCGACGTCCTCGACCCCAGCGCAGCCCACTTCGGGGGCCCAGGGAGGAGGTGGGGGTCGCTCGGTGTGAACGCGTTCAACAGGGAGAGCCACGTCGCCATGGACGAGGTCTCTGACCCCCCGTCGGCGAGGGTGGTGGGCGCCTCCCCTTCGCCGTCGAGGGTGTTCATGACAGTCAACAGGGGGAGGGCCCAGGAGCTGCTGGCTGCGGGGGAGCTCCCAGAGTCCACAGCGGGGATGTCAGGGCAGGTCCTGGTCCTCTTGTCTCACGACTTGGAGCTCGCTCCCGGTGAGGGGAAGGACATCCTGTTCGCGTCTCTCTATAACCCCGGGAAGCTGGAGGACGCGCTGTCCGACTTCGGCCGCATCCAGACCGGGGAGAAGCACCCCCCCACCAACCGGCCTTTCATGGCCGCATCCGACCAGTCGGTCACCGAGGCCTCCGCCTGGGCCATCTCGGCTGTAGAAGGCGGCTCCTACTCCGACGACCCCCTCGAGCGGTACGAGACTCTCCGGGCTCTGGCCTGCGTCGACCCAGCAGGAGCTAGGAGGATGATCCTCGAATCGAAGGCATTCCTGAGGAAGGACGGCTCTCTCCCACATTCCTTGGACCCATCGAGGCCCGGCGCCCTCGAGACTGCCCTGCTCCTGAAGGGCGCGTCCGTCCTTCTCGTCCAGTCCCAGGACAAGAAGCTCGCCAGGGCAGACTACCTCCTGGTGAAGAGGCTCGCCTCGTATCTGGTCGCCCTGTCCAAGGACTTCCGCGTGGAGACGGACTCCGCCCTCCCCCAGGGGTGGCGCAGGCACATGGGGAGGGGGTAGCCGACAGGGGAGATCACCGAAGTCTCGCTCGCAGTGGCCGGGGCCCTGGAGGCAGCCTCTC
>DAEE01000007.1:0-3861 GCA_002495205.1 Thaumarchaeota archaeon UBA183
CACCACAACCACAACAAGAACCACTGCCAGACCGATTGTCGTTGTACTCACGCCTTTGGACGTGATTTTCATTCTCGGCGAAACCCGTTGCGACAGGTGATTTATTGGTAGCCGACTATCAGTATAGCGTGAATCATAGAATATAGAGGGTGCCGGCATGCGGACCAAGGAAATTGGACTCAGACGCCTCTTTCCTGCGAGAATTACACTTTTCCCTAACACCTGACCATTCACGACGACCTAACGGACACCTCGCCAACCCGAGGCGCGATTGGCTATCTCGGGTTCAATATGCTCCTGTGGATTTCGAAGGATATATAGAGGCTATGTAAGACAGCAGCGCCGTGGTGACAGAGAGCAAGCGACCAGACTTCCGGAAGGTCCAAGTTACCGGGGGTAACAGCTTCGTAGTCTCTTTACCAAAGACTTGGGTGAACGATGTCGGCCTCAGGCCTAGCGACCCAGTCGCAGTCCTTGTCCAACCAGACTCGTCCTTGTTGATCGTCCCTCGCCGGGATATTCGAGCACCCTCGAGGTCCGAAGCGGTCCTCGAAGCCTCGCAGGGACTTGACAAGGATTTTCTCCTGCGGCACTTCATTTCGTACTACCTTGCAGGTTACGACACCATCCGGATTACTTTAGGGAGGGCCGACGGGGCCCTCAGGGGGTTCATCAGGGAAGGCATCAGAAGAAAGCTGGTCGGGGTCGAGATAATCGAGGAATCGTCGGGAGGCATACTCACCCAGTGTCTCTCCGGCTACGTCGACCTGCCTCTCAAGAAGGCGCTCGAAAGAATGGCGATCATAGCCGGCGGGATGCTGACCGACTCCGTCGCCGTGCTCGGGGGCGGGGGGAAGAGTCTGGCGACAGAGGTCATCGAAAGGGATGACGAGGTAGACAGGTTTTACCACTTCCTGCTGAGGCAGCTGAACATCGCCGTCAGGGACAGGTCGGTGATACAGGAGATAGGCCTGACATCAACGAGGGACTGTCTCGGATACAGGCTGGTGGTCAAGAGCGTCGAGAGGGTAGCGGACCACGCCGCTGGAATCGCTCAGCAGGCGGAACAGCTTCAGAACCTGCCCGAGTCTGCAGTGAAGAAGATCTCCGAGATGGCCACAGTCGCAAGGAAGGTGTTCGACAGCTCGATCTCAGCCCTCCTCCGCCTTGACGGGAAAATCGCCGAGGACGCTATAGCGAAGACCAAGGATGTGGTCCTGATGGAGGGGAAGCTGAGCGGAGAGGTTCTGGGGCCGAGGATGAGCGGGACGCAGATTGCCTCAACCAAGCTGATGCTAGAGAGCATTAGGAGAACGGCGGAGTATGGGTCGGACATCGCCGAGGTGGCAATCGACCTTACCGTGGCAGAACCGCAGGCTGTCTAGATCGCAAAAACGAAGAACGGACGTGGTCTAGCGGAGCTCTGGGAGCTCGCAGGTGCTCTCGAGGATGCTGACGAGTGCCGCCTCGCCCTTCTCGGTCAGAGACACGTTCTCCTTCACCTGATCACCTTCCAAGTTGGTGATGACATCAACGAGGTACTCCCGCTGAAGCCACCCTAGGAGGTCATCGAATGCGAAGGGAGCGAGTCTCGTCTTTTTCCGAAGGGATTCCACGTCCATCCGCTTTGTCCCCACCAGCGCCAGCAACGTCACGAGGCTCTGACCTGGCAGGATGTCCCATGAGACAACGGCCCTGGGACTGATTGTTGTTGCTTCTTGCATCAACATGCCTTTGTTCCGCACCGGCTCTAAAACGGTTCTCGACTGCGGCTCTAGCCCCTACCAGAGAGTATAGAGGAAGCACCCGAGCAGTCTATTGATCCTGTGGGCCGAGATTTCGCTTCAGCAATGCTAAGTAGCAACTGGACGGGAGTGGGATTCCGGGCGTGCGAGCAAGCCAAAGCGCCGGGGAAAAGGACCACAACGAACTCCCGGGAGAATTGACTCTGAAGCCACAGCTGGGGATGTTCGATGCAGTCGCCACAGGCCTGGCTGCCATACTCGGTGCCGGAATCTTCGCTGTAATCGCGCCGGCAGCTTCAGTCGCTGGCCCCTCTCTGCTCCTTGCGCTCGCGATCGCAGCCTTCGTCGCTTTTTGCAACGCTCTCTCGTCTGCACAGCTCGCTGCAGTCTTTCCTAGGACCGGAGGGACCTACGAGTTCGGCGGGCGGATGCTTGGTCCCTGGTGGGGGTTCGGCGCAGGTTGGATGTTCCTCACAGCCAACACCTTCGGGCCAGGCGTAATCGCGCTCGCGTTCGGCGCCTACTTCAATGCGGTTGTGGGGGCAGTCCCCGCCAGGGTCGCAGCCGTCCTGGCGGCGCTGGCGATGACGTCAATCAACGCCTTTGGCATAAGGCGCTCGGTCCGAATCACTGACGTGGTCGTAGTCCTCTCTCTTGCTTCGCTCCTCTCCGTGGTAGTGATTGGGCTGCCCGGCGGAAATCTCTCCAACTTCGCGCCCTTCGCGCCGGAGGGGCTGGGGGGCACACTACAGGCAACCGCCCTGTTGTTCTTCGCTTACACTGGCTACAGCCGCATCGCCACACTCGTTGAGGAGGTTAAGGAGCCGGAGAAGACGATACCGAGGGCAACGGTTCTTGCGCTGGGGACGGCTGTCATCCTCTACCTCGCCGTGGGAGCGACTGCGATCGCGGTGCTGGGAGCTTCTGGGGTTTCGGGGTCTTCATCCCCATTGCAGAGTACGATGGCTGCGGTCGGCAGTGGTGTGGGGGTGGGGATAGTGATCCTCGGGGCCCTGCTGACGACCTTCAACGAAGGGCTGTCAGACCTCCTAGGCGTGTCCAGGGTCGCCTTCGCCATGGCGCGGAAGGCCGACCTTCCGCCGGGCATCGCCCACCTCGGCAGGGGCCAGAACCCTTACCGGAGCGTCCTGCTGGTCGGCGCTGTGGCCATACTGGTCGCTGGCTTCGCACCCTTCGGCGCGGCCGTGGGCATCTCGAGCTTCGGCACGCTTCTCTACTACACCGTGGCCAACACGTCGGCGCTCCGGCTCACCACCGAGCAGAGGAAGTTCCCACGCCTCCTCTCCGTCGCGGGCTTGGTCGGGTGCCTGGGCCTCGCTTTCTCGTTGGCGCCTCAGGAGATAGCCGTGGGCGTGGGGATTCTAGCGGTAGGCCTGGCATACCGGGCGGTCAGGTTACGCGCGACCAAGGGATGACGACACCTGGCTGGAACGGACCTGGACCCTAAACGGCACCTCCCCGGTTCCAGACTCTGTGATTGAAACTTGGCCTCCACCTAGATTACACCTGTATCCTGGTCAGTCGGATTGAGCAAGCATTCAAGTACGTCAAGCCCTAAAGTGGACGCATGGGTCCAAAGTCCTCCAAGAGCGCCGCCGCGACTGGCAAGAAGTTCAAGGGATTCACGGAAGAAGAACGCGCCGCGATGAAGGAGCGCGTCCGGGAGCTGAAGGCAGATGAGTCGGACGGAGAGGCCACAGTCCTCGCGAAAATCGCAGGCATGCGGGAGCCGGATCGCTCTATGGGTAAGAGGCTGCATCAGATCATCATGGCAAGCGCGCCAGCCCTCTCGCCCAGGCTCTGGTACGGAATGCCCGCCTACACCAAGGACGGCAAGGTCGTCTGCCACTTCCAGGACGCGAACAAGTTCAAGACGAGGTACGCGACGCTCGGTTTCAGCGACAAGGCAAACCTCGACGAGGGCAACATGTGGCCGGTCGCCTTCGCGCTGAAGGAGTTGACCGCTGCCGAAGAGGCGAGAATCGCGGCGTTCGTGAAGAGGGCTGTGGGCTAAGGCTCGGATTCCTTCCCCCAGGATTCTCGAACCGTAGCAATAGATGACCGTCCCTTCAAGGACCTCCGATGGGCCGGAAGG
>DAEE01000007.1:3876-11253 GCA_002495205.1 Thaumarchaeota archaeon UBA183
TGCTCTAGCCAAGCTGCTCTCCCCTCAGGGATCTGAGCTACCGGCCCACGAAGACCGGTCGCCTCGGGTATGGCTATAATTCCTTTCCAGTCGAGAAGAGCATAAGAATCGAGTGCTTTGTGCCTCGCCCAGTGGGCCGGTAGTTCAGCGGTNNCGCCTTGCACGCGGGAGAACCCGAGTAGGGTCCCAAGGTCGGGGGTTCAATTCCCCCCCGGTCCACTTCCAATGTTCTCAAATCCTATATTATCCCATTCGGTGACCCGAAAGCATGGTTCAGGCGGAGACCACCGTCGCCAAGGTGATGTCAAAGGCTGTGATGTCCATAGAGCTGAACGCGAGCGCAAAGGACTGCGCGAAAGCAATGGCCAAGCGCGGCGTCAGTTGCGCCGTCATAACCCAGGGCGGCTCGGCGGTCGGGATTGTGACCGAGAGGGACCTCGTCTCAAAGGTGCTTGCAGAGAGCATAGACGCGAAGAACGTGCTCGTGAGGGACATAATGTCCACTCCGCTGATTACGGTCGGGCCGAACGCGACGCTGACGAATGCTGCCGAACTCATGGCGCAGTACCGCATCAGGAGGCTGGTGGTGGTCGGCAGTGCAGGGACCCTTGTCGGGCTGGTGACCACCGGGGACATAGCGAGGGCCCTAGCGGAGAAGCACGGCTACCGCGAAGCCACCTTCAACGCCATGGCGAGATACTCAGAAGGCCAGTACGAAGGCGGACCCTACCAGTAGCTCTACTCTACCCGAAGCCTGATCCCACCCTGGCCCGACGACTTCAGGGGGATGGTCACTTCGAGGATGCCGTTGTTGTAGGCCGACCGAGCCCCCTTGGGGTCGACTATCCCGGGCAGCTCCAGCTCCTTGTAGTAGCCCCGGTCCTCCCTGTCGACAGAGATGGTCATGGCCTTCTCGTTCACGGTTACTTCAATGTCCTCCTTCTTCACCCCGGGCATTTCGGCGATGACCCTAACTTCCTTTCCAGAGCTGACCACGTCCACGAGCGGCTCCCGCTTGTCCTGGATGGCCTTCCAGGGCTTCCCTTCCCCGCCCTTGACGTTGCCGAACTCCCTCACCACCGGTTTCCCGTCGGGGCCTATGGTGACCGAGTAGCCGTAGACAATGGGGCCTATCTCCTTCTTCACTGCCCCGTCCGGGGTCTTGGATTCCCTGACCAGGTTCTTGGGGAGCTCTTTCTCAAAGTCCTTGAATTGCTCCGAGAAGGCCCTCTCCATCTCCCTCATCATCTCGTCAATGTCGGGGAACCCCCAGGGACCAAAGGGAGATCCGCGCCGCCTCCGCATAGGCCATTCGTCGTCATCGTCGTTTTCCAACGCAGCTCACCTCTGAGGCAGGAAGCGCTGCATCAATTTATTCTTTCAGCTGCTTTGGCCTGGTTTTGCAAGACTTACGGGAAAAGGCTTTTACGCGCGCGACGGTCGGCGATTCCTGAATGTCCGCTTCGATGTATGCGAAGATCACAGCCCTGTTCTTTGTCCTCACAGCATTGCTGATGGTGATAGGCTACGTGGTTGGCTGGTACTTCTTCGACGACCCGATTACATTCGTCGGCCTCGCGCTGGTGCTCGCCGCAGTGATCAACTTCGTCTCCTACTACTACAGCGATTCGATTGTCCTTCGCATGAGCAAGGCCAAGATCATCCAGGAGTCGGACAACCCCACCCTGTTCAAGGTGGTGAGGAGCGTCGCCCAGAAGGCGAACATCCCCATGCCCAAGGTGGGCATTGTGGACTCGCCCCAACCCAACGCCTTCGCGACAGGGAGGGGCCCCGACAGAGCGGTGGTCTGCGCCACCTCGAGCATACTCCAGACACTGACCCCCGACGAACTTGAGGCGGTAATCGGCCACGAGATCGGCCATGTCGTGCACAGAGACGTGCTGATGTCCAGCGTCGCGGCGACGATTGCCGGGGCCATTTCGTACATCGGCCAGATCGCGATGTTCTCGATGTGGTTCGGAGGGAACAGCCGGAGCAGGAACAACGGCTCCCCGCTCCTCATCCTCGCCATAATCCTGGTCCCCCTGGGCGCCTCCTTCGTCCGGCTTGGCATCAGCAGGGACGACGAATACAACGCCGACGAGTACGGCGCCAAGCTCACAAGGAACCCGGCAGGGCTCGTCACAGCCCTCCAGAAGCTAAGCACAAAGTCACAGACGAGGCCCATAGCCACCAACCCGGCCCAGGCACCTTCGCCTGCCACCGCGTCCCTGTGGATTGTCAACCCGTTCAAGGGGAGCTCTCTCGTCGAGATGTTTTCGACTCACCCCTCGCTCCAGCATAGAGTGGAGCGTCTCAGGAAGATTGGGCGCGAAATGAACGTCTACGTGCCCTAACCGAAGACGAGTTTCAGTATCGCGAGCATAGCCCCCACCTCGACCAGCTCATCTCTTCCTTCCCGTTCCGGTTCCTGTGCCATCTTTGCTGGCTGCTGCATGCTTCCCATGGTTGAGAGCGAGGGGAGCAGGGGGGCGGGGAAGAGTGCGGGAGTGTAGGACAGCGTCTGTGGTGGAGAGTATTCCTCAGGCGGGCCGGCCATCGCGGACACCGGTTGGGCGGTCCAGGATGCAGACTCGGCCATCTGCGCAGACATGGGCGGGGCTGCGGGGGGCGGGGAAGAAGGCTGGTAACGGCGCGGAGCAGCCCTTGTCGGCGCCTGGCCCGGCGATGGTGGTGCTTGGCGCTTGGGAGGCTGAGAAGACGCGGCGAGGGCGGGTATCAGCATGATGACGCCGAAGAAGGAGACGAGCAGGAATCCGAAGAACAGACCGACTATTATCAGGAACATGGCGAAGACGAACAGGTTCCTGTTCAATGGCAACAGCGCGGGAGCTGCGCCGCCGTATAAGGATTGAAGATGGTGGGCCGGGGCGGAATTGAACCGCCGACCTTGGCGCGGCGCATCGCTTCGTTTCGCCGTCTTCTGCTAGCAAGAGTCAGAGCCTGACGGGGCAGTGCCCGACGTCCTAACCATGCTAGACGACCGGCCCGTGAGAGGCCCGCCTCCGAACCCGCCTTTTATGCTTAGCATGAGAGGATGGTCACTGACGCAGGTGATTCGTTCGCCGATTGACGAGATGTTCGGGCCCCTTTCTAGCGATTAAATAATGGCCGGGGAGGCGAGCCAGAGGAATGACCGACAGCTCAGAGCTTCAGGGATTCTACAAGCTGCCAATGGAGAAGAGAAGGGAACTCCTGAAGAAGGCCACCTCCCTCGGCGATGACGAAATCAAGACCCTCGCGAACACAGGCGGCTTGCCACCCGAGACCGCGGACCACATGATTGAAAACGTGGTGGGCGGATACACGTACCCACTCGGGATAGCGACCAACTTCAAGATCAACGGGAAAGACTACCTGGTTCCCATGGCCCTTGAGGAGCCGTCGGTAGTGGCTGCGGCCAGCAACGCGGCGAAAATGGCCAGGACGAAAGGCGGGTTCAAGGTAACAAACACAGGACCGGTGATGATCGGACAGATTCAGGTCGTGAACGTGCCAAAGCCCGAAGGCGCGAAGGCGAAGCTCCTCAAGAGCAAGAGCGACCTCCTGAGAAAGGCAAACGACCAGGACCCCATGCTCGTTTCGCTTGGGGGCGGAGCCAAGGACCTGAACGTCAAGGTCCTATCAACTATCAAGGGACCAATGGTAGTCGCCGAGCTGATTGTGAACACGGGGGATGCGATGGGGGCGAACGCGGTGAACACCATGGCCGAGGCCGTGGCGCCCATGGTGGAGGAGATCACCGGCGGAAGGGTGTTCCTTAGAATCATCTCGAACCTTGCGGACAGGAGGTTGGTCAGGGCAACGGCGGTATTCGAGAAGGAGGCGATCGGCGGAGAGGATGTCGTCGACGGGGTTGTCTACGCCTACGCCTTCGCTGACGCCGACCCCTACAGGTGCGCGACCCACAACAAGGGAATCATGAACGGCGTTGTGGCGGTCGGGATCGCCTGCGGGCAGGACATCAGGGCCCTCGAAGCGGGGGCGCACAGCTACGCATCGAGGAGCGGGAGGTACAAGCCGCTGACTACATGGGAGAAGAACCGGGACGGAGACTTGGAAGGGACCCTCGAGATGCCGATGGCCGTAGGCTTGGTGGGGGGAGCCGCAAAGACGCACCCGGCAGCGAGAGCCAGCATCAAGGTTCTAGGCGTGAAGACTGCCATTGAGCTCGCCGAGGTCATGGGCGCCGTGGGGCTAGCCCAGAACTTCGCTGCGCTGAGGGCCCTCGCAAGCGAGGGGATTCAGAGAGGGCACATGAAGCTCCATAGCAGGAACGTTGCCATTTCGGCGGGGGCGACAGGGGAGCTTGTCGACCTAGTGGCGAAGAGGATGATAGAAGAGAGGAGGATCCGCTTCGACAGGGCGAAGGAGCTCGTCGCCGAACTCTCGAAAGAGAGGAAGCCCTAGTTCGCGACCTCGCGCGTGAAACTGCTATAAGCGCACCGACCGGGCGAGGGCCAAAATGCCGAGAAGCCTGTCCCCGGCCTCCTGGGTGCCCAGGAGCAGGTACCTCCTCGTCCTCGCTTTGGCCCTGCTCGTCGTGGGGTCCCTCCAGGCCGTAGACCTGATTGAGCTCCCCTTCGGGAGCTGGTTCTCCTGGCTGTCGGGGTCGCTGCTGTCGTCGGCCACGCTCAACTCGTTCATGTCGAGATACGGGTACGCGAGCGTGTTCACTCTCATGGCGCTCGAAAGCGCGTCAATCCCTGTGCCGAGCGAGGTGGTGCTCCCCCTGGCAGGCTACTTCGTGAGCACCAACAGCCTGAACTTCTGGGGGGTCGTAGCCGTGAGCACCGTCGCCAGCCTGGCCGGGGCCCTCGTAGACTACTACTTGGCGAAGTGGCTCGGGCGCCCCTTCGTCGTCGGCATTCTCAAGCTCTTCAGGCTCCACAGGAGCTCACTCGACAGGGCGGAGGCGTGGTTCGGGAAGTCTGCCCAGTGGACTGTCTTCGCCGCCCGGTTCGTTCCGGGGCTCAGGACTGTGATCTCTCTGCCCGCTGGGCTCTTCGAGATGAGCGTCAGCCGTTTCATCCTGATGACAGTGACAGGGTGCTTTGCTTGGTCCGTGATTCTTGTCTACGCAGGCGTCCTTGCCGGGTCTCCTTCGACGAGCACCTTCGCTACCTCCTCCGCTGTGATTGATGGCCTCTCGGGGTTGGTCGCCGCAATGTCGGCCGCCTACGTGGCGTACTACGTCCATGCCTCGAGACGGAGATCGCCCGTGGGTGCTACTCCATCATCGGTATCTTGATGCCCTTCGACTTCGCCGTCCTGATCGCCTCTTCGTAGCCCGCGTCGACGTGCCGAGCCACCCCTGTGCCCGGGTCGTTGGTCAGGGCGGTCGTGAGCCTGGCTTCAGCCTCCGGCGTCCCGTCTGCGAGCACCGCCAGGCCGGCATGAATTGAGTACCCTATCCCCACCCCGCCTCCGTGGTGCACCGAGACCCAAGATGCGCCTGATACGGCGTTCAGGAGGGCATTGAGGATGGGCCAGTCTGCGATTGCGTCCGAACCGTCCTTCATTCCCTCGGTTTCGCGATAGGGGGACGCCACTGAACCCGAATCGAGATGGTCCCTTCCGATGATTATGGGGGCGGAGATCTTGCCACTCCTCACCATGTCGTTGATTATCTTGCCGAACCTCGCCCTTTCTCCGTAGCCCAGCCAACAGACTCTCGATGGGAGCCCCTGGAATTGGACCCTTTCGTGGGCCTTCCTTATCCACCTGACCAGGGACGCGTTGGAAGCGAACTCGTTGAGGACAGCCTCGTCTGTCGCGTAGATGTCTTCAGGTCTCCCAGAAAGCGCGGCCCAGCGGAAGGGACCCCGTCCTTCACAGAAGAGCGGCCTGATATATTCAGGGACGAAGCCTGGGATTCTGAACGGGTCCTCGACGCCCGCTTCCTTGGCCATCTTCCTGATGTTGTTCCCGTATTCGAAGGCGATGGCTCCTCCTTCTTGTATCTGGAGCATCGCCCTGACGTGCTTGGCTATGGAAGCCATGGATCGGGCGACGTACCCTTTGGGGTCTGAGGCCCTCAGGTCGGCGGCCTGCTGCACGGTCAAGCCCTCGGGGATGTAGCCTGCCAGGGGGTCGTGGGCAGCGGTCTGGTCTGTCAGAACGTCTGGCCTGAACCCCGCCTTCACGAGCTCAGGGAGGATCTCGGCTGCGTTGCCGAGGAGGGCGACAGAGAGGGCCTTCCCCGACTTGGCCGCGTCCCGGACCATGCCCAGCGCTTCCGATGTGTGCTCCACCATCACGTCGCAGTACTTCTTGTCGAGCCTCCTCTGTATCGCCCTCCTGTCGACTTCCACGACCAGAGCCACCCCGTCGTTCATCGTCACGGCGAGTGGCTGGGCGCCGCCCATCTCACCGAGGCCGGCGGTTAGCACAACCTTCCCTCTCAAGGAGCCTCCGAAGTGCCTGTTCGCGACTGCGGACAGCGTCTCATAGGTCCCCTGCAGGATGCCTTGTGTCCCGATGTACATCCAGCTCCCCGCGGTCATCTGGCCGAACATCGTGAGTCCCCGCTCTTCGAGCTCTCTGAAGTAGTCCCAGTCTGCCCACTTCGGCACTAGCATCGCATTCGAGATAAGCACCCTTGGAGCTGCCTTCGTTGTCCGGAATATCCCGACCGGCTTCCCTGACTGGATTAGCAGGGTCTCGTCGTTTTCGAGCGTCTTCAGGGACTTCACTATGGCGTCGTAGGCCTTCCAGGACCGGGCAGCTCGGCCGGTTCCGCCGTAGACTATGAGATGCTCCGGGTCCTTCGCTACCTCCGGGTCAAGGTTGTTCATGAGCATGCGAAGGGCGGCTTCCTGATGCCAGCTCTTGCAGGAAATCTCGGTGCCCCTCGGGGCCCTCACGACGTGTCTCTGCATGGCCGCTTCGGCCGCGTCTGTCGTTATAACGATTCACCCATCACAGGCGTCGAGCCCCAAGGCAGGCGCTCTGAAAGGCGGATTCCCCCTGGGACATAGGATAAATCACCTACTCCCCCNNGGGACTGGAGGAAATCGCGCTGCAGTTCACCGATCTTTCTGGCGGGCTCCACTCACTCTGGGTGCCTGCGCAGCTCGTCCCCAAGGTCGCAGAGGAGGGCATCCACATGGACGGCTCTTCCGTCGACATGGTGGACATCAGCGGGAGTGACCTCAAGCTAGTACCCGACCTCGGCACATTGACGGCTCTGCCGTCGGGCCTCTTCCAGTCGCGGGTCGGGAGGGTGATGTGCGACCTGTTTGAGCCGGATTCCGACGAGCCCTTCGGAGCCGACCCCAGGCACGTCCTC
The DNA here is from genome assembly GCA_002495205.1 of Thaumarchaeota archaeon UBA183. Next base: position 11,189 of record DAEE01000007.1, read on the forward strand.
CGGAAGGTGGTCGACGATTCCAGAAGGATTCTGGGACCCAGCGCCACATTCAACGCCTGCAGCGA
>DAEE01000007.1:11266-19579 GCA_002495205.1 Thaumarchaeota archaeon UBA183
AGGCTCGAAATCGTCAGGAACCTGAGGCAATCGGGGGTCGTCGTCGAGAAGCATCACCATGAGGTTCCTCCGGGCAAATACGAGCTGAACCTGCAGTACACGGACGCTCTCCGGATGGCCGACGAGGTCTACCTCGTGAAACTCGTGGTCAAGATGACCGCGGCGCGGAATGGGCTCGTCGCATCGTTCATGCCGAAGCCCTTCCACGACGGTTACGGCGCGGGGCTGCACACCCACGTCAGCGTGACCGACGACCGCAGGAGGGCCAACCTGTTCTACGACGCCAGAGGCGCCTATGGCGTAAGCAAGACTGCGCTTCGCTTCATTGCGGGCGTTTTGGCCCACGCCAGGGGGCTCGCCGCGCTTACCAACCCGTCGGTGAACTCNNCAAGAGGCTGGTCCCCGGCTGGGAAGCACCCGTCTACCTGTCCTGGGCGAGATACAACCGGTCGGTCCTCCTCAGGATACCTCCGGGGAAGCGGATGAGCGCGAGGGTGGAGTACAGGCCGACAGACGGGTCGTGCAACTTCTACATCGCCTACGCAGGCATCCTCGCGGCGGGGCTTGACGGCATAGCGAGGAAACTCGAACCCCCGAGCCCCACGGAGGAGGATGTCTACCACATGACTGCAGAGGAAAGGAAGGCGAAGGGCATAGGGGTACTCCCGTCCAACCTTGGTGAAGCGCTTGACGAGCTTGCCAGGGACAGGTACCTGCAAGATAGCCTCGGCAGGGGATTCTGTGACAGGTTCCTCCGGACCAAGAGGAAGGAGTGGAGGGACTTCGGCACCGTGGTCCATGAATGGGAGCGGAAGAAGTACCTTGACGTCTAGGGCCAACGCCACGAAGGAGAGGACGAATTTCGTCCTTGTTCACGCGAATGAGCTGGCGACGCTGCAGGGCAATAACGAGAAACCCCGGAGTAGGGAGGGAATGAGGGACCTGGGACCTGTAGAGGACGGCGCCGTGGCGGTCAGAAACGGGAAGATAGTGGCCGTAGGAAGAACGAAGGACGTCCTGGACAGGATTGGCAGAGGCTATGATGTAATTGACGTGAGCGGGAAGCTTGTAACGCCCGGGCTCATAGATCCGCACGTCCACCTCGTCTTCGCAGGCTCCAGGGAGGGGGAGCTGGAAGACATGGCGGTCAAAGGCACCCCCTACCTCGAGATCAAGAGGAAGGGAGGAGGGATGCCCACAACGCTGAGGAAGACCGGCCAGGCCTCGACTGCTGAGCTGATCGAGAAAACGGAAGGAATCCTCGACAGGATGCTGGCCTACGGGACCACGACCATCGAAGCGAAGAGTGGCTACGAGATGACATTCGAAGGCGAGCTCAGGCAACTTGAGATAATCTCGAAGCTGGCGAAGTCGCACCCCATCGGAATCGTCCCGACCTTCCTGGCCCAGGGGATACCCTTCGGGTTCGAGGACAGGGTGGACGAGCTGACCGATGACATCGTCGGACGGTGGTTGCCGGCGATAGCGCGGCGGAAACTGGCGGAGTACTGCGACGTCTTCTGCGAGAGGGGCTACTTCAATGTGGACCAGACCCGGCGAATCATGGTGGCCGGGCGGAGGCTCGGGATGAAGCTGCGGATTCACGCCGACTGGCTGGCGCACAGTGGGGGCGCCCGGTTGGGGAGTGAGCTCGACGCAGTGTCTGCCGACCACCTCATCTTCACGCCCAAGGAGGAGATTAGGTCCCTGGTAAGGAGAGGCGTGATGGGGACGTTCCTGCCCACGACCCCGTTCGCCTACCTCGGCACCTACGCGGACGCGAGGGGGATCATCGACGCTGGGTTGCCTGTCGCCCTTGGGACAGACCTGAGCGCAGCCGACATGTGCNNATGCAGATGATGATGAGCATCGCGACACTTCAGATGAAGCTGACCTCGGCCGAGGCCCTGGTGGGGGCCACGATCAACGCGGCCCACTCGATTGAAAGAGCTGCGGAGGTGGGGAGCTTGGAGGTCGGGAAGCGGGCGGACATCGTCGTCTTCGACGCGCCCAACCACAAGCACTTCGCCTACCACTATGGCGTCAACCTGGCAGAATCCGTATACAAGGACGGGAAGCTGGTGGCAGAGAAGGGGAGGAGAGTTGCCTAGCCTGGTGCGCGTCCTGCGAACTCGTAGGCGATAAGAGCCAGGGATGCCGCACCGAACTTCATGACCTCCTCGTCGACCTTGAACCTGGAGCTGTGATTCGGGTAGACGCACCCCTTCTTCTCGTTGCGTGTCCCCAAGAAGTAGTAGGCCCCAGGGGCCTTCCTTAGGAAGAAGGAGAAGTCTTCGGCCACGAGTAGCGGGGGGACTTCCAACGTCTTGGTCCCCGGTATGGTACTCAGGAGCCTCGACACCTCGGCAGCGACTGCCGGATCATTCGCTGTGACGGGGTAGGCGTCCTCGACTTCGATTTCGCACCTGGCCCCGAAGGTCTTGCAGACGGAGAGCGCGATGCGCCGAATGAGGTGAGCGACCTTCCGCTTCGTGGCGTCGTTCACTGTCCGCATCGTGCCTTCAAGGACAGCTTCGTCCGGGATTATGTTGTTCCTCGTGCCGGAGTGGACCGAACAAACGGAGACCACCGACGGCTCGACCGGGTCGACCATCCTGCTGCGGATTCCCTGAAGGGCACTGATGACCTGGGTTGCCACGAAGATTGGGTCGATGGTCTGGTGGGGAGCGGACCCGTGCCCCCCTCTGCCGACGATCCTAATCCTGAATGTGCCGGAGGCGGCCATCAGCGGGCCAGGGCGCAAAGCGAAGGTATGAGAGGGGAAGTTCGAAAAGATGTGGAGCCCGAAAACGAAATCGACCCTCGGCCTTTCGAGGACGCCGGCATGGATCATCGGCCTGGCCCCTCCTCCCTTCTCCGCAGCCTCTTCGGCAGGCTGGAACAGGAACTTCACAGTCCCTTTTAGCTCCGCGCGGTGCTTTGCGAGGATTCTGGCGGCCCCCAGGAGCATGGCGACGTGGCTGTCGTGCCCGCACGCGTGCATTACCCCCTTGGTCCTGGACGCGAATTCCTCCCCGGAAAGCTCCAGCAGTGGGAGGGCGTCCATGTCGGCCCTGAGCGCTACCGTGCGTCCCCGGGACGGGCCCTCGAGGGTGCCGACGACCCCAGTTCTTCCCACCTTGGTTTCGACGCGGATTCCGGCGCCTCTGAGCTCCTCTGCGATGAGCCCTGCGGTCTCGTTCTCCTCGAAGGCGAGCTCCGGATTGGAATGGATTTTCCGCCTGATTCTGACAAGGTAGCCTTCAAGCTCCGAGGCCTCGTCGAGAAAACTGGTCGTGGTTGCGAACCGGCTGTCTTGCGCTTTTAGCCTTTCGCGAAGCGTGATGCCGAGGCGGGCAAGGAGAGGCTAAGGGAGCCGTCCCGCGAGCGTTTCCTTCGCGAGAGCTTCGATCTCTGCGCCCTGAGACCTGTCTCCTCTGAGAAGCGGCGAGACGGACCTGACGAGCCCGCAAATCTTCCTAGCATGGTCAGAGATTCCGCTTTCGTTGGAGCCCAGAATGTTCGAGGCGCAAATCAGCTCTATGGCAAGGATCTGGGAGACGTTGCCTGCCACCTTAAGCGCCTTCATCCCTGCGTTCACCCCGTGGCTCGCATGGTCCTCGATCCCGCCAGAAACGCTCGCTGGATAGGACGATTCGGGGTATATGAGAGCCGAGTTGTCTGAGGCCAAGGAGGTGGCGGTGTACTCCAGTATCATCAGGCCCGACTCCAGACCCGGTTTGCTGGCCATGTACTTCGACTCCGGGGGCGTCCTCTTCAGGAGGTAGTGTATTCGTGCGAGGGAGATCACTCCGAGATAGGAGAGGGCTATCGAGAGCAGGTCGAGGCACATTGCGACAGGCTGCGCGTGGAAGTTCCCGCCGTGCAGGACGGACCCGTCTTCGTTCAGGACAGGGTTGTCCGAGACCGAGTTCATTTCGTTGACGACCATGCGCCGCGCGAAGCCGAGGGCGTCAGCCAGGGAACCATGGACCTGGGGCGCACAGCGGATTGAGTAGGGGTCCTGGGGCACAGGCTCCGACCGGATCCTGCGGCTCCCCTTCACCAGAGCCCTGACCTGCCTCGCCACATGATCCTGACCCGGGTCGAGCTTGACCCCGATGAGCTTCTCGTCGAAGGATTGCGAGCAGGCGCCCAGCACCTCTGCGGTGACGGCCAGGGTGGAATTGGCCGCGGCGAGGAGGACATCCCCCCTGCTCACCGCCGCGCAGCCCAGAGCGGTGGTGAAGGCGGTGCCGTTGATCAGAGAGAGCCCCTCCTTCGCGTGGAGCACTATCGGCTTCAGCCTGGAGGACGACAGCGCCCTTGCGGAATCCACGAGTGCCCCCCTCCTGTACGCTTTCCCCTCACCCACCATCGAAAGGGCCATGTGGGCCGAGGGCACGAGGTCCCCTGAGGCACCCAGGGAGCCGTACCGGGGGACAAGCGGGGTGATACCTTTGTTCAGCATCCCCACCATCAATTCTGCCACCTCCTTCCGGGCGGCGCTGTTCCCGTTCAGTAGGCTGTTCAGGCGGATGAGCATTGCCGCCCTTACGATCTCCGTGGGCATCGGCCGTCCAACTCCTGCCGAATGGCTCCGAATCAGATTGAGCTGGAGCTCGTCAATGTGCTCGGGCCTCACGACCTTGTCTGCGAGGGAGCCAAAGCCCGTGTTTACCCCGTAGACCACATCACCTCTGGCCAACTTCTGCTCGAGCTGGGCCCGGAACCTCTCCATCTGCCTCAGGCTCTGGGGGCTCGCCCTGACAAGCACCCCGTGCTCCGCCACCAGCATGGCGGATTCGATCGTCAATGATCGCCCGTCGACCACTACGACCATTGGGCCCACCCCTTCCGCGCAGTCATAAAAGGCTCACAGGGAATGGCGTCCTGGCTTCCCCGAGTCGACGCGGTTCGGGGAATGGCACCTAGTGAAGAGAATGGTGCGGTGGCCGNNGACCACCGCTCGTTTCAACTCGCTTTTTCTGGAGGTTAAAAGCTTGCCGAGGATGCTAACCTACCTTGGTACCCACTGCCACAGGCCTGTCGAGTGTGAGCAGCGAGAGTTCACCCTCGTTGTATGCGGCCAGGAGCATGCACTCCGACGTCACCCCGGCGACTGACTTGGGTTCGAGGTTCACAACTGCCACCACGAGCTTGCCAGACAAGTCCTCTTTGGAATAGCGGTCCTTGATTCCTGCCACGCACTGCTTGCTCACGCCCTCCCCGAACTCGACCGTGAGCCTGTACATCGGCTTGCGGGCAGCCGGGATGTCGTCCACTGAAGCAATCCGCCCGACCTTCAGCTCGATCCTGCCGAAATCGGCGATGGAAACCGACATGGATGCATGTTACAGGACTGACCGGAGTTAAGGATTGAGGGGCCATGGTGGTCAGCGAGAACGCCCTCCGCTTGCGTTGAGCTACCTGATGACGAAATGGGACGGGTCTATCTCTTCGTGAAGGAGCCTGATCTCCTCGGCTGTAGGAGGGCTGGTGACTATCACCTCTGGCGGTATCACCAGCTCGAATTCAGTGTTCGCCTTTACGTCCTCCACTGAAACCCCAGGATGAACCGCGAGGAGCTTCATTCTTTTTGTCGCATCGTCGAAGCCCAGAACTCCGAGCTGGGTAACGACCCTGTAAGGTCCCGTCCCCTCGGGGAGGCCGGCACGCTCTCGGGCCCCAGGGCCGTCGAGGTATCCGGGGGTTGTGAGGAAGTCTAGCTTCCGGGAGAACCGCTTCTTGTCCTGTTGCATGATGACAATGGTCTTCCAGCAGAGCGAGCCAACGTCATTGCCTCCGCCGCTCCCCGGGAGCCTCGCCTTCGGCCTTTGATACGGGCCGATGGCGGTGGTGTTGATGTTCCCGTAAGCGTCAATCTGGGCTGCGCCGAGCATTCCATAGTCGACGTATCCCTGCTGGGCCGTGCTCATGACGCAGTCCAGGCTCGTAGCCATGACGGCCTTGTGGAAGGTCCGCGAATCGCTCACAGAGATAGGGAGGACCGGAATCTGCGGGGCGATTCCGCCTGCTTCGAATATGATCGTCACATTGGGGGTCCTGGTCCTCAGGGCGAGCGCCATGGCAATCATTGGGAGCCCAGAGCCAGTGAGCACCGTGGCACCGTCCTCTATTATCTTAGAGGTGACCGATGCCATCTGTTCGACCGGCGAGAAGGATTGTTTTTGCATCCGAGTCACTCCGCCCAGGGCGCCGTCGTCTTCGCCTTCAGTAGCTCGATCTCCTTCAGCGTGTCCATCCTTTTCTGCCCCCCGACAAGCTCAAGGTACCCGCCGAAGTCCTTCACTCCGTGGACGTACTTCTGGAAGTACTGCTCCACTCCCGCGTCTGTTCTGGACACCTTCAGCCACTCGCCAATGTGGTCCTCGTCCGAATAGTAGAGGAATGGCATGTTCGTAGGATGTGAGCCGTAAGGCATTTCCACCACAGCGTCGACACAGTAGAACGGGATCATAGTCTTCGAGGGCTCGTTCCGGATGACCTCGTCGCCTACTATCTTCTCGGTGGTCACTACAAGCCTCCTTGCGGCCCTGGCCAGGTCCCAGTCCATTATGCTCACACCGTCAATCTGGGAGTTACCGAACCTGTCGCACCTGTGGACGTGGACGAACGATACGTCGGGGTAGCAGGCAGGGACGAGGAGGACCTTCTTCCCGCTGAACGGGTCTTTGGCGACCAGGCTGGAACTCTTGATGAAAGTCTCGGAGCCCAGCATCACCCTGGCGGGGAGGAAGGGCAACCCCATGGCCGCTGCCTTGAAGCGCCACTGGATGCCTGCATTGGACACCTCACCAAGCACCTCGACGCGGCCCTGCTCGGCCATCCTGCGAGAGGCGGGGGAGAGCCCCCTCAGCTCGTGGCCGAAGGAGTAGGCGACTTCGATGCGGCTCACAACGCCCGATGACAGGAGGAGGTCGCAGTCGTGTGTCGCTGTCTTGCCCGAAAGCGTGATGTTCCTCTTCTTCTGCCTAATCATCTCGTAGATCGCCGCCATGGACACCCTGACGTGGCCGAACCCTCCCATGGCGAGGAGGTCGCCGTCGGTGACGTACATCGAGACTGCCTGCTTGAGCTCCATCCTCTTGTCGGTCATCCTCCTGGGCTTGTTGTCCCGTATCCACTTCCGCTGTTCGTCGGGGTCGTGCCACCCCAGGAGGGGCCCTTCCCCCTTCATGACTACTTCCATGGTCGACTGCGGCCAAACGGTGGTTTCGATATTTCAAGCCCGAAGACGATTTCCAGAAGCGAGAACACCGCCTGAAAGGATAATTAGGGAACCTTGGGGCTGGGGCTCGGAAGCGGAAGCCTCCACTAATGGGCCGGTCGTCTAGTCTGGTAGGATACAGCCATGGTGCGTCCAGTCCCTTGGCAAAGAAATCCAGACTGGGAGAGGTCGGGGGTTCGAATCCCCCCCGGTCCACTTTCACACTTGCAGGAGCTTGACGCTCCGGATCTTCCTTTCCTTCTCGAACTCCTTGGTCATGGAGGCAATCTGCCTGCCGTCCCCTGAGAGAACGAAGACCTCCACACAGTCCTGGTGCGAGACCTTGACATGCACGTGAGTCCGCACGATGTCCTCGTACTTGTGCTTGAGGCGGGTGACGGGCTCCTCGTCGTCTCTCGCGTGACCCACGACTATCAGGGCGTTTGCCTGGCCCGACAGGGCGTCCTTGCCCTTGGTGTCTTCCAAGAGGAGACGGATGGCCGCCCTGACTAGCTCGGAGCGGCCCGAGAACCCCACCGATTCCTGAATCTGGTCCATGGCCTTCACCATCTGGTCAGGCAGAGAAAGACTGATGATTGGCATCGCACCGTTGTTATTAACAAGCTATATAGACTTGCAGGGATATTATGAACTCTTAACAGCCGAGTTAATAAGGGACTGCCAGACAGACTGAATCCCGTGCACCGTGGGTACGTGCTAGTTGCTGTAGTTGCGGTCGTGCTCATCGCCGCCGGCGGGGCCTACGCAGCCGCGACCCTGAACACCCCCCCTCAGACCAACTGCTCGACCTCCGGAGGGAAAATACAGGTGGTCGCAGCCGAGAACTTCTGGGGGAGTCTGGTCCTGCAATTGGGTGGTTCGCACACCAATGTGGTCAGCATAGTGAGCGACCCCAATGCAGATCCTCACGAATACGAGAGCAACGCCGCCGATGCACAAGCCATCGCGAACGCCTGTCTCGTGATCGTGAACGGTGCTGGCTACGACACCTGGGCGCTATCGCTGATAGCGGCTTCGAGCAACCCGCACCAGACGGTACTGAACGTCCAGGAGCTGGTCGG
>DAEE01000007.1:19649-50829 GCA_002495205.1 Thaumarchaeota archaeon UBA183
AACGGCAGAATCCACGAGATTGCCGACCAATTCGCGGGCACAAAGGTAGCCTCGACCGAGGACGTCTTCGTTTACTTGGCGAACGCCACTAGGCTAGACCTGGTGTCGCCCCCCGCGTTCATGCAAGCGGTCGCAGAAGGCAACGACCCCCCCGCTTCTAGTGTAGCCGCTTTCCAGCAGGAACTGGAGAACAAGACCGTGTCCGTCCTGGTATACAACCAGCAGACCATCACTCCCCTGACAGAGAGCATGAAGTCGCTGGCTGCTCAGAACGGCATCCCAATCGTAGGAGTAACCGAGACAATTCAGCCACCTGACGTCCAGTTCCAGGTCTGGATGAATGCCGAACTCATTTCCCTCCAGAACGGCCTAAATGCCAACGCGCTCGGGCAGTAGGGTATGAAAGCCACGCAGGAAATAGTGGCGTCGGCCAAGTCGGAAGAGGTCATTATTGTCGCGCACAACCTCTCCGCAGGCTACGGAGGCAGGGCGGTCTGGAAGGACGCCACCTTCTCGGTCGGAAGAGGGCAGTTCGTGGCGATCATAGGGCCGAACGGGGCAGGGAAGACCACCCTTTTCCGCCTGCTTCTGGGCCTGCAGCGCCCCCTCGGAGGGACCCTCCGCCTGTTCGGAGCCGAGCCCAGTCGGGGAAGCCCAAGAATCGGGTATGTCCCCCAGCAACATGTGGTTGACGACGAGTCCCACATCGAATCGCTCGAGCTCGTAAGGCTCGGCCTTTCTGGGAACAGATGGGGGTTCAACCCCTTCTCTCATGAGGACTCGGCGGCAGCGTTCGACACTCTCTCTGGGGTGGGAGGGCGGGAGCTGGCTCATAGGCCCCTGGCTGAGCTGTCGGGCGGCGAGCTCCAGCGCATCTTCCTTGCCGAGGCCCTCGTCAGCAACCCGGATCTGCTCCTCCTGGACGAGCCGCTCTCGAACCTGGACATGAGGCGTGAAAGGGACTTGCTGAGGCTAGTCAACGAAGTCGTCAGGTCCAGAGACGTTTCAGCCATCCTGATCGCGCACAACATCAACCCCCTGCTTCCATACCTCGACAGGGTGATCTACATCGCCAACGGCAAGGTGGCGAGCGGGAAGCCGGGGGAGGTCTTCACCTCGGAGACCCTCAGCGCCCTCTATGATATTGACGTCGAGGTGCTGCACGACTCGAAGGGCAACATCGCAATTGTGGGCATAGAAGGACACCACGGAGACGAGTAGGATGGCCTTCTCTTGGAACATCCTGGCCGACCTCCAGCAAATGTGGGCCTACCAGTTCATGCAGCACGCGTTCGAAGCGGGGACCATGGTGGCCGTTGTAGCGGGGGTCGTGGGTTACTTCGTGGTGTTGCGCCGCTCGACCTTCGTCGCCCACGCGTTTTCCGAGATAGGGTTCGCAGGTGCGTCTGGGGCGGTGTATCTCGCCCAGGCGCTCAGCATTCCGTGGCTGACGGCCACCTACGGGATGCTCCTCGGCTCTAGCCTCGGGGGCACTGCCATCGCGATGCTCAGCAGACGTTCTTCCCACCGTGACGTGTATGTCGGAATCGTCCTCGCCTTCGCACTCGGCATCGGCCTCCTCTTTCTGAGCCTCTACACGGGATACGCCACCGAGGCCATCTCCCTCCTGTTCGGTGAAATCCTTGGTATCGCCTGGGCGGACGTCCTGAGGACACTTCTGTTTTCAATCGTAATTCTCGGCTGCGTGGCGCTAATCTACAGGCCCCTGCTCTTCTCCTCGTTGGACGAGGGGGTGGCAGAGGCGAAGGGCCTCCCGACCCTGACCATCGGAGTCGTCTTCCTCCTCTTGGTGGCCGTTGCAGTGTCTGTAGCCGTCCAGGTGACCGGGGTCCTCCTGATCTTCTCCCTGATGGTGACCCCTGCAGCCACTGCCCAGCATTTGGCATCGAAGCCGAGCCGGGTGATCTTCATCTCTGTGGTGCTCGCGCTGGCGGTTACGTGGGTCGGGCTGTTCGTTTCGTTCTACGAACCATACCCGGCCAGCTTCTTCATCACCACTACTGTCTTCGTCGTCTATCTCCTTGTCAGGGTCTTCCACCACAGGATCAGAGCGCCCGGGGAGCACAGGAAGGACTGGAAGGACCGCGTGTTGGTGTCCACCAAGGACTACTCCTCGTAGAGCCTGCCCCTACGGGCCGGCGCCCCCTCCGGGCACCAGGGGCTTCGGCAGGCGGGCAACGACCCCCATGGCGACGAAAAGCAGGACGCCTGCTATCACGAAGGTGACGTAGTACCCCGCGTAGACCGAGATGAAGCCGGATGCGAAAGCTCCCGCCATGGAGGCCAGCCCAACGACGGCCGAGTAGACCCCCAGGGCCGAGCCTGCGGTCTTCGCCTTGACGGTGTTGAACATCATGGTGTTCGATGAGGTATAGTAGACCGCGTAGGCCACCCCTCCCGCGAGCGGATAGAACAGGAAAGCCGAAGCCGCGAAGAGGGGACCCGAGACCAGCAGCGCGGCCGCTCCAATGGCGACGTAGGACCACCCCCGGAGGAGGAGCCCCTGGATGGAGGATGTGATCAAGCTCCGCCTGTTCACGAACTCCCCCGACCTCTGAAAGGCGAGCGTCTGGACCACCATCCCAACGAGGATGACGGCGAAGACCTCCTGGTCTGGCATTGAGAAAAGGTGCATCGCGGGGACGAAAGAGGTGTTGAAGAGCCCAGCTGAGATGTAAAAGATGATAGTGGAGAGGTAGAACAGTGGGAGGTAACTGGTGAGCCCGGAGCGGAGGCCCCTGAACGCCCTCCTGAAGTCCGCTCCTGACGGGATTCCGAGGAAGAAGACCGGGTTGGCGCGAAGGCGGCTGAAGAGGCTCGGCTTCCTCAGCGCGACCGTCTCTCTCTCGAGGACGAACTCGGGCTCGCGAATCATGACTAGAGCCAGCCCCGAAGATGTGAGCGCGAACGCCCCCATCGGGACGAAAAGGAAGACGAAGTCGTTGGGAAGGAACTGCGTCCAGAGGGTGCTGATCACGAGTCCCGCAACGTTTCCTGCGCTGCTGACCAGCGAAAGCCGCGCGAAGGCGTTGGCCCACTTGCCTTTCTGTTCAGTCTCCATTATGAGGAGGTTGAGGGGCGTGGCCGACGCCACTGAGACGAAGGATATGGCGCCGTACCTGGAGATGGTTCCAGATGTCGTCCTGTCGAAGAAGTATGAGACCAGGGCCACAGCCACCAGCGCGTAGCTGAGCGCGACCAAGGACTTCCGCTTGTGCAGCCTGTCTGTGGCGACCCCCCAGAACAACGCCGCCGGGATGCTGACCCCGTTGTAGATGGCCGAGGCGAGGCTGCCGTAGATGGTCCCCAATGCCTGGCCGTTGAGGTAGATCAGGTAGAGCTGGACCATGGTCCCCAGAGGGCCTGTGGCGACAGAGACCGGGAAGACCGAGTAGATCCATGCGGACCTCCTCTGCTTCTTCTCCTCGGTCATAGATGCAAGCCTGCCGAGGACCCGTTCATGTGCGTTGCACCCCTTCGGCCACGCCGCGGGACAAAGCTGAATTAACGCGCTTCGCTGCGCGCACCGATGGCGCTTCTGGGGAGGAAGATCGCAGTATCTCTTCCCGACACGGTGCTGGAGGACAAGGAGTCCCTCCGCGAGAAGACTGCGAAGCTCGGTCTCATAGCCAGGGCATGCGCCATCTACGGAGTCGACGTGATTGAGGTGTTCAGGGACCCCAAAGGGCGAGGGGAGGAGAAAGGGGTCCGCAAGGTCCTGGGGTATCTCGAGACGCCCCAGTACCTCAGGAAGCGGCTTTACCCCCTGGACGAAGAGCTGAGGTACGCCGGGATGCTCCCGCCGCTCCGCATCCCTTCGCACAAGACGAAGATCCCCGCCGACAGGCTCCCCCTGGGGGAGGTTAGGGAAGGGGTGGTGAACTCCGACGGGACCGTGGATATCGGCCTTGACGTCGCCCCCAAGCTCGGCCAGAGGCTCCCGCCGGGGAGTCGGGTGACTGTGAGGATCTCCTCCCTCCGGCCGCCAGTTGCCGAGGCAATCCCAAGGGAGATGGCTGGCCCCTACTGGGGGTACGCTGTGGAGACCAAGACGGTAGGGGACGTGCTCTCGGATTCTAGGTTCGGTCTGAAAATAGCAACTTCGAGGCTTGGAGCCCCGATTGTGGGCGAAATCGCCGGGCTGAGGTCGTCCCTCGTGGGCGCAGGAGGCGTGAAGCTGATCTTCGGTTCCCCCTCGAGGGGGCTCTTCGACATCGTCGGGGCAGACCTCCCCCGGCGGGTGGACTACGTCGTCAACTTCTTTCCCGAGCAGCAGGTCGAAACGGTCAGGACGGAGGAGGCGGTCCTCGTCAGTTTGGGGGTTGTAAGCCTCCTTTCCGCCGAGAAAGCTTAAGTGCGAACCGTAAAACGGGCCACCGGAAAGGTTTAGCGTGAGTTGGGTCATCGGAAGTATTCTGCGCCCCGTAGAGGTAGTCTTGCATACAGGCCGAGAGGGCGAGCGAAGAGCTTCGTCCCAAGAATAAGGACCTGGCCCAAAGTTCAGGCCGAGAAGCCGATTCTACTAGGATTCCCCGGCTACAAGGCTGGGACAGCCCACGTCATCACTGTCGACGACAGGGCAAAGACTCCCAACTTCGGGAAGCCCCTGTTCAATCTTTCGAGTGTGCTTACCCTGCCGGACGCCCAAGTCATCGGCCTGAGGCTCTATGGGCATGAGAACGGCCAGGACATGGCGATAGCGGACGTCAGGCAGCCGAGCCAGGCTCCTCTCGACAAGCTCCCCCTGGACCGGGCGATGAGGGTCGCGGCCGTGGTCTCCTCCGTCCCCCGAGACGTAGGCCTGTCGCAGAAGAAGCCGATTGTCCTCGAGGTCGGAGTGTCGGGAGGGGACCTGAAGGCCCAGGCCGGGTTCGTCCATGGGCTGATAGGCAAGAAGGTGAAGTTCACTGACGTTTTCAAGGCGGGTATGTACGTTGACGTCCTGGGGATAACGAAGGGGAAGGGGTTTGAGGGCCCCATCACCAGGTTCGGGGTCAAGAGGAAGCAGCACAAGTCGAGGAAGAGCGTGAGGGCTGTGGCCGTGATAGGGCCGTGGCACCCAGCGGCTGTGATGTACACTGTGGCGAGGGCAGGCCAGATGGGGTTCCATCAAAGGACGGAGACTGGCAAGAGGATCCTGCTCGTGGGGAACGCGTCGTCCAACCCGGTCACTCCTCCTGGTGGTTTCGGCCACTTTGGGAACGTCGCAGGGGATTACGCGGTCATCAGAGGGTCTGTCCCGGGGCCCGCGAGCAGGTTCGTCCTCGTCAGGATGAAGGAGAGGGGGGTCGTGAAGAGCCAGGCCCCGCCCCAGGTGATTGAAGTAAGCACCATGGAGAGGAAGCGCTAGCGATGAAGGCAGAGGTCGTCGGGCTCAATGGGAAGCCATCGGGAGAGGTGGAGGTCCCCAGGGTGTTCGCCACGGAGCTCAGGGCGGACTTGGTGAAGAGGGTGTTCTGGCTTGTCGGATCCCACGGGTTCCAGCCCCAGGGGAGGGACCCCATGGCCGGCGAGAGGACGACGGCCGAGACCCATAGCCCTCCTACGGGCACGGGCCGCTCTAGGATACCGAGGGTCAAGGGAGACAGATACCCCCGCGGGGGTCTTGCAGGTGGCGTGGCGAGCGTCGTGAAGGGGAGGCTCCCCCACCCGCCGAGGTCGGAGAAGGTCATACATCTCGGAGTTAACAGGAAGGAAAGGAGGCTGGCGACCGACTCTGCGATAGCATACACAGCGAACCTAGACGCGGTGAAGGCCCGCGGACACAGGGTGAAGACGCAGAACCTCCCCATGGTCGTCGCAGACGACATCGAGACCGTAGAGAAGACCTCCGAGCTGGTCTCGTTCCTGGAGAAGGTTGACCTGAAGGCAGAGCTTGAGAGGGTAGACAGCCGAACGAAGCGGAACTCCGGGAAGAGGAAACTGAGGGGGAGAGTGTACAGGGGCGCAGTGGGGCCGCTCATCGTGGTGACGAACGACAGGGGCGTCGGAAGGGCTGCGGGAGGTATTCCAGGCGTCCAAATCGCGCGCGTGCAAGACGTCAGCGTCCTTGACCTCGCGCCCGGCGGGGTCCCGGGCAGGCTCACCATCTGGACCGAGTCGGCCCTGGGGGCGCTCGAAGCAAGGACCAAGGGGGTAGCTTCGTAGTATGAGGCTGGAAGACGCCCAGAAAATCCTGAAGAGGCCATATGTCACGGAGAGGACTTTCGACCAGATCGAGAGGGAGAACAAGCTCTGCTTCATAGTCGAGGATAGGGTCTCCAAGACTCAGATCGCGAACGCGGTCGAGGCGCTCTATGAGGTGAAAGTGGATGCTGTGAACACGGCGAGAACCATCAAGGGGAAGAAGGCGTTCGTCCGCCTCTCTGAAGTGGGGAAGGCGGCCGAGCTGGCGACGAAGCTGGGGCTGGTTTAGAGATTGGGTAAGAGGATACTTCAGCGCAGGCGCGGGAAGGCTGGGATACAGTTCAGGGCCCCCAGTAAGGGGAAGATCGCCCCGGTTCGATATCCGAAAATCGGGGGTGGGCAGACAGGCGCAGCCACCATTACGGCGATCCTCGACGAGAGGGGACGGAGCGCGCCCCTGGCTCAGCTCAGGCTGGAAGGGGACAGGTACGCCTACGTCCCGGCAGTCGCCGGAATGGCCGTGGGACATCAGGTCACCATGGGACCGACAGCGCAACTCCATGCCGGCAACGCCATGCCGCTCTTGAGCATGCCGGAGGGCACCCGCATCTGCAACATCGAGCTGAGGCCGGGAGACGGTGGAAGGCTCGTCAGGGCCTCGGGGACATCGGCGGTGCTCTTCTCGAAGGCGAACGGGAGGGCGATAATCAAGCTCCCTTCGGGCAAGAACATCCTGGTCAGCGACAGGTGCGTGGCCACTGTAGGGGAGGTCGCGGGGGGAGGAAGGAGAGAGAAGCCGTTCCTCACGGCAGGCGCCAGGCACCACGCGATGAGGGCCTCGGGGCGCGTCTACCCAAGGATGAGGGGGATCGCCATGGCAGTGGTCTATCACCCGTTCGGAGGCGGCAGGCACCAGCACCCGGGCAAGTCGACGAGCACTTCAAGGAATGCGCCACCCGGGAGGAAGGTAGGGTTAATAGCGCCGAGGAAGACAGGAAGAAAGAGATTGGCAAGGTCCAGCGCCGAGGTGTCGAAGTAGATGCCGAAGGAGTTCAAGTACAGAGGCAAGAGCCTCGACGAGCTCAATTCCATGTCCACAGAGGCGCTGCTGGAGCTCCTCCCTTCGCGGGCAAGGCGCTCCCTGAACCGGGGCGTATCTGAAGAGAAGAGGAAGCTCCTGGAGGACGCCAGAGCGAAGAAGGACGGCAAGCTTCAGGGGGAGATCAAGACCCACGCCCGGGATATGATTATCCTCCCAACGATGGTGGGACTCACCATCTCGGTCCACAACGGGAGGGAGTTCGTTCCTCTGGAGGTCAAGGCCGAGATGATAGGGAGGTACCTCGGGGAGTACGTCATCACCAACAAGAAGGTGGTGCACGGAACCCCAGGGATCGGCGCAAGCCGCTCCAGCCTCTACGTGCCGCTGAAGTAGCCGGAACCTATCCACCCGGACGGAGTTTCTACTCCACCCTTGTCTGCGACTGGTCCCTGAGGAAGTTCAGTAGATAGAACGGGCTCCCGACGCCCCTACCGGTCACGCCGCTTGCCTTCCAGCCTGTGAAGGACTGGGCCCCAGGCCAGGCTCCCGTGGTAGAGCCGCCGCTTCTGTTGGAGTAGGTGACCCCGAACTTGATTCCGCTGAAGAACTTCTCCTGCTCCTTCTTGTCCTTGGTGAAGATGCCTGCGGTGAGGCCGTACTCTGTCGAGTTCGCCTTCCCTATGGCCTCCTCTACTGTCTCGCAGCCGTTGACGACGACGAATGGAACGAAGAGCTCCTGCTTGACCAGGCTGTGGTCCTCGGGCAGGTCGGCGACTACAGTGGGAGCGACATAGAAGCCGTTTTTCATGTTCCCGTCCTTGATCACACCGCCGCCTGCGATGAGATGGGCCCCGGACTGCTTCGCCGTGGCCACGGCGAACTGGAAAGTCTCCACGGCCTTCTGGTTGATCAGTGGGCCCATGAAGGTCTCCTTCGCCCTTGGGTCTCCGACTGGGATCTTGGCGATTCTCTCCTTGAGTGCGGCCAGGAACCTGTCCTTGACCTGGTTCTGGACGTAAACCCTTGAGGTCGCGCTGCACTTCTGCCCGCCGTACCCGAAGGCCGCCCGAACGGTCCCCTCAACTGCCTTGGGGATGTCCGCCTTGGCGGTGACAATCGTGGGGTTCTTGCTCCCCATTTCAAGGAGGATGGGCTTGGGGTAGGCCTGCTCGGTGTGGAACCTGCGGAAGAGTCTCATTCCAACGTCCTTGGACCCGGTGAATGCGACACCCGCGACGTCGGGGTTTGTGACGAATTCGTCCTCGAAGTTGGAGCCCGGTCCTGTCACGAAGTTCACAGCGCCGGGCGGGACCCCGGCGTCGGCGTAGAGTTTGTAGAGCATGTAGCCTGTGAGCGGCGCCTCGCTGGTGGGCTTCAGGATGACGGAATTCCCTGTGATGAGGGCGCCCATGGCCATCCCGTTGGCAAGCATGAACGGGAAGTTGAACGGGGAGATAACGGGCCAGACGCCATGGGGCTTCAGCACGTCGGTGTTGTGCTCCCCCGGGCCACCCGGGCCCATCTTGATGGTGTACCCTTTCTCCCTGCGCATCACCCCAGAGTAGTACTTCCCTGCGTCGATGGCCTCCCAGCACTCCGCCAGGGCCTCCATCCTGTTCTTGCCGACCTCGTAGGTGATCGCCACCGCTATGTCGAACTTCCTTTCGTCGATGAGCCTCGCATACTTGTCGAGAATCTTGACCCTCTCCTCCCAGGGCCTCTCGCTCCATACCTCGAACCCTTCCTTCGCTGCCTCGATGGCCTGCTTGGCATGCTCGCGGGTCCCCACCTGGAACTTTCCCACAACGATGGAGGTGTCGATCGGGCTCCTGTGCTCGAACTGGCCGGCGTCGGAGTATACCTCCCTGCCGCCGATGTACATCGGGTAGGTTCGGCCGAGCTTCGATTCGAACCTCTTCAGGGCCTCTTCGAACTTCGGGTTGAGGCTCTCGTCTGCCATTAGAGTCACGTAGGTTATCTTCGCGGGCTTCTTCCCCGCATGAGACGGTCCCTTCTTTGGCATGGTACCCGTCGGCCCGGAGCGGGCTAAATCCTTGTCGCCTAATCAGGGGCAACCAAGCGCTGGTGTTCCATGGCCAGCCCTGTAACCCCGGAGTACTCGCGCGCAAACTTGGCCTTCACTTCTTCGAGTGGCTGTGGCTTCCCGGTGATTCTCTGGAGGGACGTCATGGTGGACGGGTCAAGACCGCAAGGGCGGATGAGCTCGAAGTACGACAGGTCGGTGTTGACGTTCAGGGCGAAGCCGTGGTAGGTGACCCAGTCCGTTACGGCCACCCCGATCGACGCGAGCTTCCTCCCCCCTACCCAGATGCCCGGGTGACCCTCGATCCTTTCCCCGCCGACCCCGAAGGCTCTCGCCGTCCTTGCGATCGCCTCCTCCATGCTGCGGACGTGGCGGCGGACGTCGTGGTCTGCCAGGAGGACTATGGGGTACCCCACCAGCTGCCCTGGCCCGTGGTACGTCGCGTCCCCTCCGCGCTCGACCTGAAAGACTGGGATGTTCTGCGGCCTGAAGTTTGACTGGGTCGTCTTGCGCCCGAGCGTTATGACGTGGTCGTGCTCCACCAGCAGGAGGGTGTCCGGAATCTCCCCCTTCGCCCTCTTGGCTGCCAGCTCCTTCTGAATGCCCAGGGCCTTCCCGTACTCCATCCTCCCGAGGTCTACCAGATAGCCGTTCATGTCTTCAGCTGGTGTATCGGCCTGCCTGCGGCTGACTCGGAGGCCTCCATGATGGCCTCGGGGAGGGTCGGATGAGGGTGAATCGTCAGGGCGATGTCATCGACGGTGGCGCCCATCTCAATCCCGAGCGCCACTTCGCTTATCAGGTCCGAAGCTTCCGGGCCGACTATCTGGACCCCGAGGACAAGGCCGTCTTCCTCGTTTGATATCACCTTAACAAAGCCCTCCGGCTCCCCGGCGGTGAGCGCCCTCCCCAGGGCTGCGAACTGGAACCTGCTCCTCTTCACCTTGTACCCTGCCTCCGCCGCCTTCGCTTCGGTCAGCCCCACGCTGGCAACCTCGGGGTCGCAGAACACCGCGTCTGGGATGACCTTCCAGTCGGCTGCGGACGGCATCCCTGCAATCACCTCCGCTGCCACTATCCCCTCCTTCGAGGCCTTGTGCGCGAGGAGAGGCGGGCCCCTCACGTCACCTATGGCGTAGATGCCGGGGACGTTTGTCTGCATCCTGGTGTCTGTGGTGATGTACCCCCTCGGGTCCGTCTGTACGCCAAGCGCCTGAAGGTTCAACCTCTCCGTCCTTGGCTTGCGCCCGACGCTCACGAGAATCTTGTCCACCTCAACAGTCACCTTCCCGTCTGGGGTCTCGACTTCGACGGACGCCTCGGAGCCCCTCCTCCCCACCTTCGCCACCTTCGACTTCAGATAGATCTTCGCACCCCTGGCCTCGAGTTTCCGGTGGACGACGCGGACGACGTCAGGGTCGCTCCCTGGCAGCAGCTGGTCCATTATCTCGACGATGGTTACCGCGCTCCCCAGCTTCTGGAACATTGACGCGAACTCGAGGCCGATCGCCCCCCCGCCCACGACCATCAGCCGCTTCGGCGCGCCCTTGAGGTCGAGCCCCTCCTTCGACCCTATGACAAGGTCGCCGTCAATCTCGAGGCCGGGGAGGGAGGAGGTCCTTGTGCCCGTGGCCAGGACGAGGTTCCTGCAGGAGACCTCCTCCCGGCCGCCTGGGGTGGTGACTATGACCTTCCCCTTCGAAACGACCTCTGCCTCGCCGCTCACGACGGTCGCGTGATATCCCTTCAGCAGGAGCTCGATGCCGCTCACGAGCCTGGAGATGACCTCAGACTTCCACTTCTGGAGCTGGACGAAGTCCACGGAGACACCGGAAGCCCTGAAGCCGTACTTCTCCGCCTCCTTGACCTTGTCAACGAGCCTGGAGACGCTGATGAGCGACTTTGAAGGGATGCACCCGTAGTTGACGCACTCCCCGCCTAGCCTGTCCGCCTCTATGACCACGGTCTTCAGCCCGAGTTGGGCAGCCCGGATGCCGCAGACATAGCCGCCGGGCCCGCCTCCGATTATGGCAACGTCTGCTTCAATCAAGGTAGGAGCTCCTGGGCTCGCGGCCGCTTATCGGCTTAAACATTGCTGAGCAGAGAGCTACAGCACTTCTGAAAGGAGTTTCTTCGTGTCCTGGACGATTTCGATGACGCGGGAAGTGAAGCGTGCGGCGTAGGCCCCGTCCACCACCCGGTGGTCGAAGCTGAGGGAGAAGTATGTCGTGTCCCTGATCTGCACCTTTCCGTCCCTCACGACGGGCCTCTCTGCTATCTTGTGCAGACCGAGGATGGCCACCTCTGGGGCGTTGACTATGGGAGTCGCGAAGAGGCCGCCGATGGCCCCCACGTTTGTTATCGTGAACGTCCCGCCTCGGACCTCGTCGAGGGTGAGCTGCCCCCTTCGGGCCCTGTCGGCGAGGGCCTCAATCTCGCCCGCGAGCTCGAAGATGTCCTTCTTGTCGACGTCCCTGACAACGGGGACCACAAGCCCCTGCTCTGTGTCCGTTGCGATGCCGATGTTGTAGTACTTCTTCAGGACAATGCTCCCTGCCTGCTCGTCGAGGGACGAGTTGACGTAGGGGAACTCCCTCAGAGCCGGAACCAGCGCCTTGATGATGAAAGGCATGAAGGTCAGGTGCACGCCTCTCTTCTCCGCGCTCCCCTTGAACGCCTCCCGCAGAAGGACGAGCTCTGTCATGTCTGCCTCGTCCACGTGGGTGACCTGGGCTGTGGTCTGGAGCGACTTCAGCATCCTTTCGGAGATTGTCTTCCGAACACCCCTCAGCGGGACCACCTCCTCCCTGGGGCTGCTCCCCGGTGCCTGAGGACGCGGGGCCTGCACAGCGACGGTCGAGGGTCCCGCCTGAGGATTCGAGGCATAGCGCTTCACGTCGTCATCGGTCACCCTCCCCTGAGACCCCGATCCCTTGACAAGGGAGATGTCGACGCCGAGCTCCCTGGCTAGCCTCCGGGTGGCTGGGGTGGCGAGGACCGACTGAGACGGCTGGGCGACCCCGGGCGGGGGTGCCGCCGCAGCTGGGACGGCGATAGGGGCCGGGGGCGGCGCCACGGAGGGGGTACTTCCGCTCCCGTCGTCAATCACCATGATTGTCTGACCGACCTTGGCCACGTCCCCTTCCTTCGCGAGTATCTGCAGCACCTTCCCGGTCCTGGGCGCAGGTATCTGCACATTGACCTTGTCAGTCATGACTTCGACCAGGGGCTGGTCTTCCTTGACCTGGTCGCCGACCTTGGCCATCCACTTGAGGATTTCACCTTCCGCCACGCCTTCACCTATGTCTGGAAGCTTGAACTCAAAAGTCATGGGGGAGTTGGAGACGAAGCAGTTTGAATGCCCTTTTAGTGTTTTCCGACGCCTTTCAGTAGTTGACCAGGTCGGCGGCCGCTTTCATTATCCTGTCCTTGTTGGGGACGTAGTGGTCCTCGAGTCTCGCCAGCGGGACCTCGACGTCGAAGCCTGTGACCCTCCTTATGGGCGCCTTCAGCGAGTCCAGGGCCTTGTCCGCCACAGTGGCGGCTATCTCGGCCCCCACCCCGACGTTCCTCGGGGCCTCGTGGACCACCACCAGGCGTCCCGTCTTGCGTACTGAGCCGAGCACTGTGGGGAAGTCCATGGGGGAGATCGTCCTCAGGTCCACCACTTCCGCTGATATCGAGCGCTCTGATTGGAGTGCTTCTCCAGCCTGCAGCGTTGGGGCCATCATTGCCCCGTAGGAGACGAGCGTGATGTCGGCCCCTTCCCTGGCTATTCGCGCCTTCCCTATGGGGATAAGGTACTCCTCTTCGGGGACGTCCATCTTGGGCGCGTCGTAAATCCTCTTGGGCTCCATGAAGATGACGGGGTCAGGCTGGAGGAGCGCAGAGGAAAGCAGGCCCTTCGCGTCGTAGGGGTTGGAAGGGATGACCACCTTCAGGCCGGGAGTGTGGGAGAAGTAGGCTTCAGGGGACTCCGAGTGCAGCTCCGGGGCCTTTATGCCTGCTCCATAGGGGAACCGAATGACCCCCCGGGGGGCGTACCTTCCCCTGGTCCTGTTCCTCATCCGGGCAGCGTGCCCGAATATCTGGTCGAAGGCGGGTATGGAAAAGCTGTCGAACTGGAACTCGGCCACTGGTATCATCCCGCCGAGAGATAGACCAACGAATATGCCGCCGATGCTGAGCTCCGCCAGTGGCGTGTCGAAGACACGCTCGGGACCGAACTCGTCCTGGAGACCTCGGGTGACCTGGAAGACACCGCCGTTCTTGCCCACGTCCTCCCCGAAGATGACGACCCTGCTGTCCCTGGCCATCCCTTCGCGCAATGCCATGTTGACAGCGTTCCTGATGTTGACCCCTGGTTTCCCGGCCGCAGGGGCAGGTTCGTTTGTCTCGGCAGGGTGCGAGGGCCTCCCGCCGAACGCGTCCAGCCTCTCTTCGACCAGCGCCGCGGTGGGAGTCGAGTAGGTGTACTCGAACATCGACGCGGGGTCCGGGGGTGGGGTGGCCCTGTAGGCGGCCACGGCCTCGTCCATGTGCTTCTGTGCCCTCGCGGCGACCGCTTCCTTCGACCTGTCGTCCAGCAGCCCCCTGGACCTGAGGTACTTCTCGAACCTCGTGATCGGGCTCCGCTTCTCCCACTCAGCGACCTCGTCGGGGGCCTTCAGCTTGTTCGAGACGAGCTCGGCGGTGGTGTGCGGACCCAGCCTGTAGGTGGAGTACTCAATCAGCGTCGGACCCCCTCCGCGACGCGCCTTTTCCACCGCGTACTTCGTCACCTCNNTAGGAAGCGATCACGTCGTTGCCGTCGACGAGAACCCCTTCGAACCCGTAGGCTACTGCCTTCTGGGCGATGGTCTTCGAGGCGGTCTGGCTGTTGCGTTTGACCGAAATGGCCCACTGGTTGTTCTCCACCCCGAAGACGACCGGGAGCTCGTTCACTCCTGCAAAGTTCAGCGCTTCGTGGAAGTCGGCCTTCGACGTTCCCCCGTCGCCTGTCACAGCGTAGGCGACTGACTTCTCTCCCTGCAGTCGCTTTGCCAGTGCCAGCCCGACTGCGTGCGGGAGCTGTGTCGCGACAGGGACCGCAATCGGGAGCATGTTGAGGTCCTGCGGGATGTGCATGCCCCTCTCGTCCCCTCCCCAGTAGAGCAGTAGGTTCTTCGGGGGCATCCCGAAGGCCATCATCCCCGCCGAGTCTCTGTACATCGGGACGTACCAATCCCCCTTCTCGAGAGCGTTGGCAGCTCCTACCTGGCACCCCTCCTGGCCCTTCCCCGGCGCGTAGGTCCCGATCTCTCTGAGTGTCGAGAGGTTGCTCGCCTTCTCGTCAAAGACCCTGCCGAAGACGAGCTGCTCGTAGAGCCTCATGAGCGCGTCCGGTGACAGGTTGGGGTCCTTTCCCCTGAGGGTCCCATCAGGCGCGAGCCTCTGGTAGAGGACATCCTCGGCCTTTGTGAACTTGAAGTCGGCTTCACTGAAGACCCGGGGTACAGCGTCCGACCCGGATCCTTTCATGAAATCAGCTTCGGTCAATCGGCGTTTTCCCTTTTGGCGGCCATATAAGACTGACCCTAGCGCGCGTCGCTTTCAATGGCCGCACGGATGTAAAACTCCCCCGCCCTGTAGCTGCTCCTCACGAGTGGGCCCGAGGCGACATAGCGAAAGCCTAGCCCTTCGCCCACCTCTCTGTATCGCTGGAACTGCTCAGGCTTGACGTACTCCTCGACCTTCAGGTGCCTTGCCGAGGGCCTGAGGTACTGGCCGACCGTGAGGAAGTCGACGTCCGCTTGCCGGAGGTGGGCCATTGCCTGGATTACCTCCTCTTCGGATTCCCCTAGGCCGACCATTATCGAGGACTTAGTGTAGATTTGGCGGCTGAGCTTCTTCACGTTCCTGAGGACGGAGAGTGACTGCCAGTACTGCGCCCTGTGGTCGCGGACCGCTGGGGTAAGCGACAGGGTGGTCTCTATGTTGTGGGAGATCACGTCGGGCCCGGCGTCGACGACCAGCCTCAGGTCGCCGAGGTCTCCCTGAAAGTCGGGGATGAGGACCTCGACCAGCATCCCAGGGTTCTTCTCCTTCACGAGACTGATAGTCCTGGCGAAATGCGAGGCACCGCCGTCCGAGAGGTCGTCCCTGTCGACTGAAGTGAGGACAACGTAGGTCAGTCCCATCTGGGATAGGGCGAACGCCACGTTCTCCGGCTCTAGCTCGTCCAAGACCCCCTGCGGTTTGCCTGGGGTCACCATGCAGAAACGGCAGGCCCGAGAGCAGACATCCCCCATGAGCATGAGAGTGGCTGTCCCCCCTCCCCAGCACTCGTGGACGTTGGGGCAATGGGCCTCTTCGCAGACTGTGTGAAGGTTCAGGTTGCCGAAGAGCGCCTTCAGGTCCTGGTAGCTCTGGCCCTTCGGCGGGGTGACTGTAAGCCACTGGGGCTTTGGCTCGACGAGCAAGTTCAGCTGCCGACGACTACCTTCAGCTTGTCAAAATCCTTTCCGGTGAAGTTCCCCTCGCAGGCGTAGCACCCCTCTGTGGGGAATCCGGGCTCGAGGTCTCCGTGCAGGCCGCACATCAGCCGGTTGAAGCGGATGTAGTCGAGGACCTCGGTCATGGACCTCAAGGCTTCTCTGCTGTCCGGATGCTCCGAAGAGAGGTCGTTGGCTATCTTATCTGCTGCCTTGGCGACGATTGTGTCGCTTTCGAGGTTCACCATCATCCCCCTGGTCTTGCGGGCGTAGTTGCTGACAGAGGCCTGGGTGACGCCGAGGCGCTTCGCTACCTCCTGCTGGGTGAGGTGGAAGTCCTCCTGGAGCCTCTTGGCCACCATGGCCCTGAGTGCCGGAAGGGCGGACTTCGCTACTATCTCGTACGGGCTGATCAGGCGGGACAACGATTACAATAACGTATGTTATACTCTGCTATTTAAGCCGATTTCCGCAAGGCTAATCACTTTCGAAACGCCCGCTGACGTTCCGTCCAAGATACCGCAAACTTATTGGAGTCGGCAGGGGGGATTCACCGCTTCTTGCGAGTGCCAGAATCACCAGAGGGATGGAGGCGGGCCAGCTGATGACTGGTCAGAACGCATTCCAGCTACTCTCGTCCCCCCTAATCGCGGCCCTGAAGGAGAGGGGCTTCGACTCCCCGACTGACCCTCAGGAGAAGCTCGTCCCGATTGTCAGAGAAGGAAAGAACGCGCTATTGATGGCGCCGACGGGCACGGGGAAGACCGAGGCCGCGCTTCTTCCCATACTCGACGCGATGATCAGGGAAGGGGAGTCCAGGGAGAAGGGGACCAAGCTGCTGTACATCACGCCGCTCAGGGCGCTCAACAGGGACATGCTCGACAGGATGCAGTGGTGGTGCAAGCGGTTCGATATCAGGCTAGGCGTCAGGCACGGCGACAGCTCCCAGGCCGAGAGGACTAACTTGAGCTTCGCGCCCCCAGACATTCTGATCACCACCCCGGAGACCCTCCAGATCCTTCTGGTTGGGAGGAGAATCAGGGAGAACCTCCGGAAGCTTAGGTGGGTCGTCGTCGACGAGGTGCATGAGCTCTCAGAGGACAAGCGGGGGAGCCAACTGAGCGTGGGGCTTGAGAGGCTCAGGGATGTCGCAGAGAAGGAATTCCAGATAGTGGGACTGTCGGCGACGGTCGGTTCCCCGGAGAGGGTGGCCCAGTTCCTGGTGGGGAGCGGTCGGCAGTGTGAGGTCGTGAGGGTGCCCGTTGAGAAGAGCCTCTCCTTGAAGGTGGTCGCCCCCAGAGCGACGGGAGACGACAGGATACTCGCCGAGTCGATCTACTCGTACCCAGAGGTTGCAGCGAGGCTCAGGACGATAAGGGAGCTAGTGGAGAAGTACAAGTCGGTGCTGATATTCACCAACACCCGGACCGAGGCGGAGGCCCTGTCGAGCAGGTTCAGGGTCTGGGACCCCCAGTTCCCGATAGGCGTCCACCACAGCTCCCTTTCCAAGGCGACGAGGGAGGCGGTGGAGAGGGGCCTCAAGGATGGGAAGCTCCTAGGCGTCATCTGCACGAGCAGCCTGGAGCTCGGGATAGACATCGGGTTCCTCGAGTACGTCATCCAGTACAACTCGCCAAGGCAAGTGACCAGGCTGATCCAGAGGGTTGGGCGGAGCGGGCATAGGATCGGGGAGGTTTCCAACGGCCTGGTCATCACCCAGGACTCGGACGACATCCTCGAAGCCGCTGTCCTATGCAGGAAATCGGTGATGGGAGAGCTGGAGCCGCTCGAGCCAGTCTTCTCGCCCTACGACGTTGCCATACATCAAGTGGCGGGCCTCCTCATTGAGCAGACCAACTGGAACTTCGACGACATCATGGCTCTGCTGAAGCGGAGCTACGCCTTCGGGGAACTAGGGCCCGAGAAGCTGAAGAAGGTGCTCACCTACATGCGGGAGAGGTATCCTAGGCTCGCCTACTACAGCGAGTCCGACGGGAAGGTGTTCAGGGCCAGGGACGTGAAGCCCCTGTTCTCCTACTACTTCGACAACCTGTCCATGATTCCCGATGAGAAGCAGTACCTGGTAATCGAGGGGGACAACTTCGTGGGGACCCTCGACGAGGCCTTCGTGTCGGAATATGGCGAGGTCGGAGTCAAGTTCGTGGAAGCGGGGCGGTGCTGGAAGATAGACCAGATCTACGGGAACAAGGTGTACGTGAAGTCCGAGGAGGACCCCACGGGGGCTGTCCCCAACTGGGTGGGGGACGAGATACCGGTCCCCAGGGAGGTGGCGGGGGAGGTGGGCGCCATACGCAGGAGGTACGCCGAGAGCCTCGAGAAGGGGACAGACGACGCCCTCTTGGACGACCTCTGCAGGACCTACCCGGTCCCAAGAGAGGCGATGCTGGACGCACTGAAGGAGGTCGCGGAGCAGCACGCCGCGAAGCTCCCAATTCCTTCGGAGAGGATGGTGACCATAGAGAAGTGGGACAGGTATCTCGTCATCCAGGCCGCCTTCGGCCATAGGGTGAACAGGCTCCTCGCGAGGGTCATCGGGCACATGGTCTCCGAGAGGGTAGGACAGTCCGTGGCTGTGCACCAGGACCCCTACAGGATCGTGATCGAGGCAGACGTGAGCCCTCAGGCCGTGCTCTCGGTGATCGAGGAGCTCCACGGCCTCGACCTCCGGGCCGCGACCGAGAAGGCGGTCGAAAGGAGCGGTATCTTCAAGCGGCGGCTGATCCACGCGGGGAAGAAGTGCGGAGCGATAGCCAAGGACGCGGACTACGCGAGCGTGTCGATCTCGGGGATAATCGAGGCGCTGAGGGACACACCCGTCTATGAGGAGGCGATGAGCATGATCTTCCACGACGACTTCGACCTCCCGGACGCCATAGATGTCGTCGAGAAAATGCACGCGGGGGCCATCGACGTGAAGCTTGTCGAGTATGAGGGCCTCACCCCAATCGCCAGGATTGGGGTGGAGGAGATCAGCAGGAGGGGAGAGATAGTCTCTCCTGAGAGGCTGAAGGCCCTGCTGAAGCAGTCCACGAGGGCGCGGATCAACGACACGTTCGTGGCGGCCGTGTGCACCAACTGCTGGAACTTCCTGGAACTCAGGAAGGTGGGGGACCTGGAGGGGTTCGACAGGTGCCCCGTGTGCGAGAAGCCTGCGGTGGGGCTGTCCACGGACTCCTACGAGAACGTGTTCTCCCTGGCCATGAAGGCGAGGAGCAGGGCAGACCTGCGCGGGAGCAAGCTGAAGCATGTGGAGGCGCTCAAGAAATCCGCTGAGCTGAGGAAGGAGTACGGCCATGCCGCGGACATGCTCATGGCGGGTAGGGGCGTCCGCCTGACCGAGGCCTCGGCCCTCGCCGCGAAAATGAGGAAGGAGGGAAAGGACGCCGTGGAGCTGATAATCGAAGGGGAGAGGGAGGCGCTTCGGAGGCGCTACTTCTTCGACGCTTCCTGAGCGCGGGACAGAATCAGCGTCATCAGGGTCTTCTCGTCAACCTCGGCGTGCGTCCGCCAGCCGATGTGCACCATCCCCCTGTCGTCTTGCTCGAGGTATCCCCTCTTCACGTAGCGGTCGAGGGAGTAGTCGATGCGCCACTTGGGGAACTTCTCCCTGAGGAACTGCTCCACCTCGCGCCTGGCCACCCTTCCGCTCTTCGAGTTCACGAAGGCTATGGTCGCAGCTAACACAGCCAGGTCGTCGATCCTTATCCCCGATGTCTCCGCCTCGCTGATCGAAGGTGGCTCCTTGAACCTGAGCAGGAACCGAGACGAGTCGTCGGTGCCGTCTGCCCCCTTGACCTCGAAGACCTCCAGCCCCATGGGGGCCACGTCCTCGGAGAGGACCTCGATGATCTTCCTGTAGTCGCGGCCCAGGTGCCGCTTCATCTCCCACCCCTTCACTCCAGGGTTCCTCCCGCGCTGAAGCACGAGCACCTGGAACGCCCTCCTGACTTTGCGCTCGAGGAGCGCCCTCTCCCCTGATTCTGCTTCCGTCAGCCCTCACCTGTTATTGAGATTGCGACAGACTTCGGGATTCCTCTGACCCTTTCCGCCAGCGCCATCGTCCAGATCTTCCCTGAAAGGGGCTCGGTCTTCAACGCAGCCCGGCCCTCGCTAATCAGGAACGCCAGTAGGTAGGCCCGCCTCACCTTGTTCTCGAATGCGTCGTCTCCGATGAACTGGCGGTAGTCCACCCACTCCCCGTTGGACTGCGCTAGGAGCTCATCGTAGAGCTGGGTCAGGTTGGTCTCGAACTGCTCCTTTGTGAAGACCCCCATGCTCACGAGGTCTGAGTAGTCGACCTGGCCGGGACGTATTCCGTAGGTCCCGAACTGGTCCTTGAAACGCTCCGAGATGGGGACCAGGTCACGCCAGTAGACGAAAGCCCTCTCGAGCCCCCGGGGAGACAGCTGGTCCACCTGGGCAAGGGGGTGCCAGCTCTTGACGAAGGCTTCGGACAACATCTCCTTGGGGAGGAGCTTGACCTTGAGCTGAATGAGAAGCGGATCGATGTATAGGGAAGACGCCCTTGTCTTCAGCCACTCGTCCTGCAGCTTCACGATCTGCGAGAGTTCGAGCATGGCCTGGGCATCAACAAGGAGCTCGTCCAAGAGCTTCAGCTCAGGCAGCCTCTGCCTTAGTATCAGGAGCTTCTCCCTGATGTCGACGTCGAATGGGTTGGCGCTGCTCGACTCCACGTCCCTGCAGAGCTCAATGACGCGGAGGTAGTCGTCGAGCTTCGCCTGCTCCAGCCTACTTCAGCTCCTTCACTTCGGATGGCCCGTGGACCGCCTGGACCGTGATTACGTGGGCAGTCTTGTCGAAGACCGTGAGGATGGACGGGGTGATGACGATGTATTGAGACGCCTCCCTCTGTTTCATCTGGGAGAGTATCATCTTGNNCATGTGGATGTCGAACTCGTCCATCGCCCTGAGAGGGGAGACAATCCTCGCTTGTAGAGAGAGGATGAAGGCCATGAGGGCCACAGACCTCTCGCCACCGCTCTGGGTGAAAGGGTCCAGGGTGGTGGGGGCGCCGCCGCGGAAGCCCACGTATAGGTCGAGCCCCGCCTCCTCGATGGCGTCCGCCTCTTCGAACTTGATGAAGCCGCTGGCGTCCGCCGCAGAAAGGACCGCCTGGTATGGAGGGTCAACGGACTCGACCAGGTCCTCCATGGCCTTCTTCCAGACCCCCTTCCTAGAGCCTAGCTCCGCGAGCATCGATTTCTTGTTCTCCTGCAGCTGGGCGAGCTTCACCTTCAGCTCCTCGATGTTCCCAGAGTAGTCGTTGTAGATCTTCTCTGCGTCGTCGGGGACGTCCTGCATCTTCTGGATGTGGGCAGAAACGAGCTTGAGCTCCTCTGAGACCTCGTAGGGCTGCCTCAGGGTCTCCATCCTCTGGCCGGCCTTCTCGAGCTCCGGGGCCATCTTCTCCAGCTCCCCCCTGTACTCCTTCGCGCTGCGCTCGAGCTCGCGCAGGTCCGACTCTGTCACCCTGATTCTGTAGGAGAGGACCTCGGCCTTCACCTTGAAGGAGACGTAGCCGTCCATGGTCTTCCTGATGAGTTCCTCCGTGCGGGTTATCTCCGGCTGAAGTGTAGAGACCTCTCTGTCCAGGTCCGCCTTCCTGCGCTGGGCGTCCTCCTCGGCCGCTGCACCCTTGCCCTGGATGTAGGCCGCGAGGTCTTTCAGGCGCTTGACGTTCTTGTCCCCGCCCTGCTCCAACAGCTCGTCGATTGAAGTGGCAAGCCCCGCGACATCTTCCTTCATCGCGCGGTATGCGTCCCTTGCAGACTCGTCCTTGGCCTTCTCGGACTCGGCCCTGACGAGCGCATAGTACAGCTTCCGGAGCTCTACCTGCTTGTCCAGCAGGGTCTGGTGGGACTCGTCTGCGTCTGCGGAGACCTCTGCCTGCTGAGACTTCAGGTCCTCGAGCGCCCTAGTCTTCGCAAGGATCTTCTCCTCCGCTCCTTCGAGGGATTTCCTGAGCTTCGCTTCGGTGCTCCAGAGCTGTTCCTTTACGAGCAGGTCTCTGTGTTCGATCAGCTTCCTCTTCTCCTGGTAGCGGTCGTAGACCTGCTTCCAGTACTCCAGGGCCTGGTTGGCGTTGTCAATGAGCTGGAGGAGTGAGCTTTCCTCGCCGATGAGGCCGCTGAGCTCCTGCTCGGCCAGCAGGATCTTCTGCCTGTATTCTGCGAAGCCCACAGCCTCCTCCACCATCCTCAGCCTTTCCTGGGGGCTGACCGCACCGAGCTCCTCGATCATCCCCTGGTGCATGATGATCAGGAGGTTGTCAGGGTTGATCCCGAACTCCCGGAGGAGCCTGACCACCTCGCTCTTGTCAATCTCCTTGTAGTCTGCCTCGAACCAGTACGATCCGTCCTTCCTGAGGTACCTGCTCAGCATGAAGGTGTCGGACTTGGAGTATGGTATTGGGCGCCTCCCGCTCTTGGGGGAGTTATCGAATACAAGGGAGACCCGTGCGATGTCCTTCCCCCTGCGAATCAGGTCGGAGAGCTTGCGGGAGCGCTCGGTGTACGCCTGCCCGAAGGCGACGGAAATGGCGAGGAGCACCGAAGACTTCCCCGCGCCGTTGGGGCCCACGATGAGGTTTAGCCCCTCTCGGAGGGGGATCCTCGCGTACTCGTAGCTCATGAAGTTCTCTAGGATGATCTCCTTCACAGTCGTGAGATGGGCGGGTCTCTCCTCTGAGACCTCTCTGGTGCTCCTGGACAAGCTTCGGGGGCTCGCGGCCGCGGGGCGCTTTTAGACCTTGCTGACTTTTGGGGCCAAAAACAGTTTCGGGGGCCCCTCTCCTCCGAGGGCTTAAATCGGCGGAGGAGGCGCTTTTCGCCCATTGTCCCCAGAGAGCTCGTTCGAGGTCCTCGCCCCAGCGGTGAGGGGGTTCTTGGCAGAGATGGGGATGACCGAGCCAACTCCGCCCCAGGTCCAGGCCTGGCCCCTCGTCTCGAGGGGAGAGGACGTCTTGGTCGTGGCGCCGACGGGTTCGGGCAAGACCGAGGCCGCCCTCCTCCCGCTGCTGAGCAGGCTCGTCCTGGAGGGGCACGGAGACGGCATCTCGCTACTGTACATCACCCCGATGCGGGCACTCAACAGGGACATGCTGAAGCGCTTGCAGGTCTGGTGCGCGAGGCTGGGCCTGACGGTCGACATCAGGCACGGAGACACCCCCCAGGCCCAAAGGGCTAGACAGTCCGCTCACCCCCCTGACGTCCTCGTCACCACTCCCGAGACCCTGCAGGCGGTCCTCCCGGGAAGGCGGATGAGGGACAACCTCTCACATCTGAAGGCGGTGGTGGTCGACGAGCTCCACAACCTTGTGGAGAGCAAGAGGGGGGTCCAGCTCTGCGTTGGTCTGGAGAGGCTCAGGAGGGTCGCCCCGAGGTTCCAGCTTGTCGCCCTTTCGGCCACAGTTGGGACGCCTGAGGTAGCAGCCAGGTTCCTTTTCGGCGGCGGGCCCCATACAATTGTGAAGGCCGAAGCCCCCAAAGAGTTCGCCTATGCCATCGAGTATCCAGTCCCTGACCCGTCGAACCAGTCGGCCGCCAAGGAGACCTATTCGGCGCCTGACCTTGCCGCCCGCCTCTCGCGAATCAACTCTCTGATTGACAGCCACGCTTCGACCCTGATCTTCGTCAACAGCAGGACCATGGCCGAGATGCTGGGGGAGAAGCTGGCGAGGCTGAGGAAGGATGTGGGGGTGCACCACGGCTCACTCCCGAGGGAGGAGAGGGAAAGGGTGGAGCACGCCTTCAAGATGGGCGGGCTGAAGGCCCTAGTCTGCACCAGCACACTGGAGCTAGGCATTGACGTTGGGTCCGTCGACCTGGTCATCCAGTACATGTCTCCCCGCCAGGTCACCAGCCTCGTGCAGCGGGTCGGGAGGAGCGGGCACACGCTCGGGAAGGTGTCCAATGGGGTCTTGGTAACTGTGTCTGCCGACGACATACTCGAGTCCTCGGCTAGCGTCCAGTCGGCCGCCCAGGGGAGGATAGAGCCCACCAGGCCGTTCGCGAACTCACTGGACGTGCTGGCACACCAGGTGGCGGGATACCTGATGGACTTCGAGAATATGGACGCCGACAGGCTACTTTCCGAGATAAGAAGGGCGGCCCCCTTCGAGGGGCTTGGAGAGGGGGCATTCATGCGCACGGTGAAGTACATGGCGGAACTGAGAAAGGTTAGGTTCGACGGGAAGACCCTTTCTCGGACCAGGCTAACGAGGGAGTACTACTACGAGAATCTGTCGATGATCCCCGACGAGACCAGGTACCTGGTCGTCGACGTCTCGACCAACCAGACTGTGGGCATACTGGGGGAGGAGTTCGTCCTACTGAGCGTGAAGGTGGGGGTGCACTTCGTCTGCAAGGGCAAGATCTGGCAGGTGGAGCAGGTTGCCGACGACAGGAAGATCTACGTCACGCCCGTGGAAGACCCGATGGCCGCGGTCCCTGGCTGGGACGGGGAGATGCTCCCGATCCCCTACGAGCTCGCCGTCGAGACGGGCCGCCTCAGAAGGGAGGTCGCCGACGCCCTGGACAGAGGGGAAGACGCGGTGGTCGAGGCTTCCGAGAGGATACCCGGCGACGCGGCCGCCCGCGCCCTCGTGTTGGACGAGATTGCTGAGCACAAGAAGATGGGGGCGCCTGTCCCGTCTGACAGGCTGGTCCTCTTCGAGGGGTTCGGGAAGTACCTGATCATCCATCTCTGCTTTGGAGAGTCTGTGAACAGGACCTTCGCCTACACCTTTGAGGAGATCCTCTCCCGGCGAGGGCTGGTGAGGGTCTGGTGGCTCGACGGCTACAGGATACTGATGGAGCTCACGACTGACACGGAAGAGCTTGACCTGAAGGCCATCGCCCAAGAGCTGATGGGGTTAACCCCGGAGGAGCTTGAGAGGACGTATGCAGTGGCCGCGCAAAGGAACTTCCCCTTCCCCGCGAGGGTGAAGCACGTGGCGGAGAGGTTCGGCGCCCTGAAGCGGGGGAAGTTGATAGCGCACCCCAACCTCTGCTCCCTTCCCACGAGGTTCGAGAAGACCCCCATCTTCGAGGAAGCACTCCAGGAGACAGGGAGGGACCTGATCGATATGGAGCAGGGGAAGCAGGTGCTTC
Organism: Thaumarchaeota archaeon UBA183; assembly: GCA_002495205.1. Next base: position 44,508 of record DAEE01000007.1, read on the forward strand.
TGGCGGTCGCGGATGGACGGATTGCTGTGGAGACCTTCCTCGCCGGGGACAGGCCGACCCCCATCGCATACGGCCTCCTCTACAGGTACCTCGAGGTCCCGGAGGCTGTCGCCCCCGATTCGCTGGGGAGGTCGTCTTACCAGAGGATGAAGGCGAGCATCTTCGGGACAGACGTGAGCCTCCTGTGCGTGAAGTGCGGCGCAGGCCAGGGGGACACCACGGTCGGAGACCTTCCGGAGGAGCCGAAGTGCGCTGCCTGCGGCTCTGGCCTCCTGGTCCCCTGCTATTGGGGGACTGCAAAGCTATCGGAACTGGTCAGGAAGAGGGAGGCCAAGGGGCCGCTCAACGAAGAGGAGAGGGCAGAGTTGTCCAAGGCCAGGAGGGGGGCCGACCTTGTGCTCTCCTATGGCAAGAAGGCGGTCGTGGCCCAGACAGTCTATGGGATTGGCCCCCAGACGGCTTCAAGGATCCTCGCCGAGATGCACGACGACGAGGAGGCGTTCTACAGAGACCTGCTGGAGGCCAAAATTCGCTTCGTCACCACGAGGCAGTTCTGGGGCAACTGAAAGCCCATAAGCAGGAGACAGGGGGGCGGGGCAGATTGGTTCTAGCGGGGAAGGTGTTCTTGGTCAGGGAGAACTACGAGCTCGACACCCTAACCGAGAAGCTGAAGGCGTTCAAGGTCGAAACGGAGACGACCGTCGAAGAAAAGGAGTTCAAGCTGACGACTGAGATAACGGACCTGAGCATGGGCAAGGGAAGCCTGGAGGGGAAGTTCTCCTTCGACACTGTCTTCGTCATTCCTCACAGAGGGGAGTCTATCCCGGTTCCGAGGACCTACGAGGCCCCATTCTCATTCAGCATGTACAAGGACAGGATGTTCCTCACTGTCTACGACAAGAAGAACAGGGCCAACAACGTCGCCAACGAGATGAGCAAAGCGGTGTTCATGAGCCTGGGTCAGGTGGTGGAGGCCAGGATAGACCCAGAGACCCTGAGGAAGTTCCATGAAGCGAACTTCGAGGACACGAAGGTGATCTTCTACTCCGACGTGGACCTCCCCAACATCACGAAGCTGTCTCTCTACGGGGCGGAGCTTGGGAACACGAGCCTGTACAGCGACTACCTCACCCACGGTAAGCTCTGGTACATTGTTTTCAAGAGCAAGGCCTACGGCTACGTCTTCGGGCTTACGAGGAACTGCATACTCACTGCCTTCAGCAGGATGGAGCTTTCAGAGTTCAAGAACTTCGTTAATACGCAGGTCTTCCCGCTGATAGCCTAGTTTGCTGAAGATAGTCCCGGGCGAAGCGGCGGTAGTGTTCTCTGACGCCGGCGACAGTACTCTCCTGATTTCTGACCTGCACCTCGGCCTCGAGAAGGAGATGGCGAAGAAAGGGTTCCGCCTTCCGGCCTATTCCGTGAAGATGGTGGAGAGGGTGAAGGACATCGCCGAGAAGTATGGGACCAACCGGCTGGCGGTGCTGGGGGACGTCAAGCACACAGTGGGGAAGGTCGAGGACATCGACTGGGGGGTCATCCCATGGTTCTTCGACACGATGCTCGACCTCTTCGAGGCAGTCGAAGTGGTCCCGGGGAACCACGACGGGAGCATCAGGACGGTCCTCCCGCAGCGGGTCACCCTTCACCCCTCGCATGGAATGGTCCTGGGCAGGGGCAGGGGCAGGATAGGGGTAGCCCACGGCCACGCCTGGCCCTCTGAGGAGGCCATAGCGACCCGGAACTTGGTCATTGGGCACTCGCACTTCACCTACGAGATGCGTGATTCCCTCGGCTCGAGGACGAGGGAGGCAGTCTGGGTAAGAGCAGACTACGATGTTGCAGAGCTAATGGAGGGGGCAGGATACGAGTCCAGGGCGAAGGGGAGGGGGAGGCTTACGGTCATGCCCCCATTCAACAGGCTTGTGGGGGGGCAGCCCATCAACAGGAGCAGGTCGTTCCAGTTCGGGCCTGTGCTTTCTTCTAGGTCCGTGAGCCTAGAGGACGCAGACATTTTCCTGACTGACGGGACCAGGGTAACCTAGTTCCGCCGCTACTTTTCGATTGCGCCAGAGACCAGGCGCTCGAGAGATGCTTCTCCCACTGCGCCTATCACTGCGTCCAGGGGTTGGCCGTTCTTGAATATCATGAAGGTCGGGATGGAAAGGACCTGGTAACGGGAAGAGATGCTCATCTCCTCGTCCACGTTCACCTTGCCGAAGAGGACCTTGCCAGAATACTTCGCAGCGAGCCTCTCCACGACCGGTTCCATCGCCCTGCAGGGGCCGCACCATGCTGCCCAGAAGTCCACGAACATTGGCCTGTCCGACGAACTCAGCATGTCAAAGTTCGCCTCGGTCAGCTTCACTGTTGAATCTTGACGGCTTGTCTCCATTCCGAATTCCGTCACAAGCTTCTGCGATGCGTATTTAAAATTGGAGAGCGTTGGGATAATTTGACTTGGCCGGAGAGACCTTCGTGAAGATGGTCAGGAACCTCGTCCAGCACGAGCCACCCCAGAAGGGGCTGCGGTTCGCGTCGGTCGCTGTGATTGTCAGAGACAGACAATCCCCCAGGGTCCTGCTGATCAGGAGGGCGGAGCGGGAGGGAGACCCCTGGTCCGGGCAGGTAGCCTTCCCAGGAGGGAAGACGCAGGCAGGAGACAAGACGGTGAAGGCCACCGCCGTCCGCGAGACAAGAGAGGAGGTTGGTATCGATTTGGAAAGGTCTGCAGAGTTCCTGGGGTACGGCGAGGTGAGCACGACCCACACGGGCACCATGGACGTCGTCCCCTCTGTCTTCGAACTGAAAGAGAGCGTCGTGGTGAGGCCCAACGACGAGGTCGCGTCCTTCCGCTGGGTGGGGCTCGACGAACTGCAAGCGCCGTCAGCGAGGAGGACTCACGGTCTCCAGCGAGAAGGGACGACGGTAGGAATGCCAGCCTACGGCGTGGGAGACTACGTGGTGTGGGGACTCACCTACCGCATCCTGAGCACAATCCTAGATGACGGAACCGGCACCTAGGCCGGGACCCGTCGGGCCCGCCTATCGCTCGATGAATTCTCGGATGACCCTCAGCGTCTGGGGGTTGTCTCGGAGGTACTCGGCCAGCTTCTCGAACCGCCTCAGCGTGCTGGGATGGACGTGGTGCTCGATCCCTTCGGTGTCGATGTAGGCGGTCTGGTCGTCGACCCCCAGCATCGAGATGAGTTCGGAAATCACCTGGTGCCTCTTGATGACGGACCTCGCCACCTTCTCCCCCGACGCCGTCAGCCTCATTCCCCTGTACCGCTCGTGTTCAAGGTACCCCTTCTTTGCCAGGTTGACCACCATGCTCGAGACGGTTGGGGGCTTCACCCCAAGCCTGTCCGAGATGTCCGCGACGCTGACGTACCCCTTCTCGACGTTGAGGTTGCAGATGGCCTCCAGGTAGTCCTCGAGGCGAGAGATGTCTTTCCTCGACTGCAGGACTGTGACCAAACCCCCTCGCTGAAATCAACCACCACGAGCCGATAAAAGGCTTCTCCGGCTAGTATGAGATGGAATTAGGGGGATAGAGCTTTATGAGAACTATCGAGGTATGTTAGGTTCGCCTAACTTAAGTATGACCCTGGCCGCTCGTGGGGGGAGACCTTGAGGGCCGCTTCTGTGCGCGAGTTCGTCGGCTACCTCGGCCCCGCGCTCATTGTCAGCATGGCCTACATGGACCCTGGAAACTACGGGACTGCGATCCAGAGTGGGGCACTGTTTGAGAATGGGCTGGTGTGGGCTGTCTGGCTGGCGAGCCTCATGGCGATGGAGCTGCAGTACCTTTCAGGGAAGCTCGGCATCGCCACTGGGAAGAGCCTCCCGGAACTCCTGAGAGAATCTCTGAAGTCTCGCTACAGCAGGTTCTCCTACTGGCTGGCGGCCGAGGCCGCGGCCGCCGCAACCGACCTCGCCGAGTACCTCGGGACCGTGCTGGCGCTCAACATACTGTTCGGGATTCCGCTTCTCTATGCGGCCACGCTGGGGGCGCTGGACGTCCTCATCATACTCGCCTTCGCGACGAGGAGGTTCAGGGTCATCGAGTACCTCTTCATGCTCTTCGTATCAATCATAGGCATAGGGTTCCTGTACGAGACGTTCACGTTCGGACCTGACTTCGCAGACATCGTCAGACATACGTTCGTCCCTGCACTGAGCAACGGCAACATCCCGTTCGTGGTAGGAATAGTGGGGGCCACAGTGATGCCCCACGCCCTTTTCGTCCATTCGCACCTGACGAAGAACAAGCTGACTTCGGGCACGGTCGAGGAAAAGAGGCGCCTCACCCGTCTCCACCTCGCAGAGTGCGTGCTCACCCTTTCCATTGCGGCCCTGGTGAACGTCGCAATCCTTGTGGCCGCAGGGAAGGTGCTCTGCCCTCTCTATGGATGCGCAGGGAACACTGACATCAACTCGTTGACCGTGAACAAGGCTGCCAGCATAATGGGGTCGCTCTACGGTCCGCTCGCCGCCGTCGTGTTCGGCGTGACCCTGCTTTCGTCGGGGCTAGCGTCCTCGACCACCGGCACCCTTGCAGGGCAGGCAATCATGGAAGGTCTCCTTGGGACGAAGATCAACGTGTACGCCCGGAGGCTTGTCACCAGGGTCATCAACGTCTTCCCGACTGTGACGGCGATCCTCCTGGGGGTGAGCCCTCTGTCGCTCCTGGTGTACAGCCAGGTAGTCCTCAGCATGATGATACCCCTGCCGATGATCCCGCTTCTGTACTATACTTCGAAGAGGGGATACATGGGGGAGTTCGTCAACAGGAAGGCGACGACTTTCGTGGCCGTGGTGGTGGCCACCACCATCATCGCGCTCAACGCGCTACTTCTGATCAGTCTTTAGGTCGGATTCCATCGCGGCCCTCAGCCGCCCCATCTCGCCCAGCTCGAAGGGGAAGACCACCCATTCAGAGACCTCCTCGAGGTAGTAGTCTGGTTGGGTCTTGCTCCAGGGCTTCTTGAAGAGGACGGCCGTCTCAAGTGTCCTGGGCTTCTGCTGCGATAGGTAGCCCTTCATGAGGGTCAAGGTGTCCCCCTGGTCAACAAGGTCGTCGACGAGGAGTATGTCCTCATCCTGGATTGCCTCCGTAAGGGTCGAGAGGATCCTCGGGGGAGACCTCTTGCCTATGTCGTTGTAAGACTTCACGTTGACGAAGTCCACCTTGACGTTGAGGTGGTCCGAGAGCACCATGGCGACGGGTATCCCTCCTCTGGCGATGCCAACCACTAGGTCGTACCTTTTTCCCTTGGCTCGTACCTTCTCGGCAAGCGCCTCCGCCAAGTTCCCGTATTCGGGCCAGCTGATGTACCTGAAGTTCGGCAACGGAGCTGGCCAGGCGGCCGAGTATAGTTAACTCTTCGACACCATCTTGACTGCTGGGTGTAAAGTGGGCCGGAGCGGATTCGAACCGCCGACCTTGGCGCGACCAAGCGATTCGCCGTGTAAAGGCGACGTCCTAACCGTGCTAGACGACCGGCCCGAGACCCGCGCGACGGGAACCGGTAATAAGCCTTGGAATGCTTTTGCCCCGCCGAATCAGATTTAACGTGCCCGCTTCGGCTAGAGCCCCTGAGGAGAGGTTGAAGCAGCCAGGCAAGATAGTCGCTGTCCGGGCAAGGCAAATCCTCGATTCAAGGGGCAATCCCACAGTCGAGGCGGAGGTCTTGACAGACGCCTCAGTGGGGAGAGCGAGCGTCCCGTCGGGGGCGTCGAAGGGGAAGCTCGAAGCCCTTGAGCTCCGGGACGGTGACCAGAGGCGGTTCCATGGGAAGGGAGTATCCAAGGCCGTGTCAAACGTGAACGGGGTGATCGGGCCGAGGGTGGTAGGATTTGATTGCTCAAGTCAGGGGAAGATCGACCGGACGATGATCAACCTCGATGGCACCAGAAACAAGAGCAGGCTGGGAGCGAACGCCATGCTGGCAGTCTCGATGGCCGTGGCTTGGGCAGCATCCAATGCGAGGCAGGTGAGCCTCTTCCGCCAGCTGAAGGCGTCCCCAAGGTACACCCTCCCGGTCCCAATGATGAACGTCATCAATGGCGGGGAGCATGCAGGGAACGACCTGGCGATACAGGAGTTCCTAATCGAACCCGTGGGGGCAGGGGGATGCACCGAGGCCATCAGGATGGGGGTGGAAGTCTACCAGTCGCTGAAGCAGGTGCTCACAGACAAGTATGGCAGGGGCGCAATCAACGTCGGAGACGAGGGAGGGTTCGCTCCCCCACTCCGCAAGACGCGGGAGGCGCTGGACGCAATCGGACAGTCGATACGGGTGGCCGGGTATTCCGA
>DAEE01000007.1:50856-52695 GCA_002495205.1 Thaumarchaeota archaeon UBA183
ACTTCTACGTCTCCCTGAAGGACGAATATGGTCTTCTCACACTCGAAGACCCCTTCGACGAGGGGTCTTTCGACTCCTTTGTCTCGATTACTCGGCGCATCGGCAGGGACACGACCATAATAGGAGACGACCTCTACGTTACTAACGTCCCGCTCATCAGGAAAGGCATCCGAGTGAAAGCTACGAACGCCGTGCTCATCAAGCTGAACCAGATAGGCACTGTCACAGAGACCCAGCGCGCCATCGAGACGTGCCAAAGGGCGAAGTGGGATGCGGTGGTTTCTCACAGGTCAGGCGAGACGGGCGATCCATTCATCGCCCACCTGGCAACAGCCTATGGCGTCTCTTTCATCAAGGCCGGGGCCCCCGCAAGGGGGGAGAGGGTTGCGAAGTACAACGAGCTCCTGCGGATAGACGAAGAGCTGGGGAGTGAGGCGAAGTACGCCGGAAGACGTTTCACCTAGTCACATGAAGTGAGTCGTCAATATAACGACGCCAGGGCTGGTGCTAGTGAAGCAGATGGGTGAAAGCGAACAAGTCGACGCTGCGCCTCGCCGGGGGCCGGGCGCCCTGTCGGTCCTGCGGAACAGGAACTTCGCGCGCATCTTCTTTGCGGGAGTTACGTCGACAGCGGGATTCTCCATCGGACAGGTCGCCCTGACGTGGGTTGTCTTTGCGAACACCGGGTCGCCTCTCGATGTCGCGTACATCGGCATATCCTTTGTGCTCGCCTCGGTCGTATTCAGCCTGGTGGCAGGCGCCCTAGTCGACAGGCGTGAGAGGAGGAGGCTGATGGTGCTATCCGACCTCGTGAGGGCGGCGGCCCTCGGCACCCTGGTGGCCTGCCTCCTCGTAATCGGATTCAACTTGGCAGTGATACTGATAGTCGCATTCGTGTTGGGCTCATTCACCACCCTGTTTCAACCGGCCGAAAGGGCCCTGACGCCAGAGGTGGTGGGCAGCGAACAGCTCGCCAACGCCAACGCCCTTGTGCAGACCTCGAATTCCATCGTCCAGTTCGCTTCGAGCTCGATCGGAGGAGTATTGATTGTGGTGGCGGGCGTAGTCGCGGCATTTGCCCTAAACACGCTGACCTTCATTACCTCGGCAGCCCTCATCATAGGCATCGTCGGGTTCGCGGGAGCAAGGCGGGTTCCGAGGGACGGGACGCCGAGCCATCCGTCGATGGCTGATGACATAAGGGAGGGCTTTCGCTACATCGTTCGGAACAGGGCGCTGCTCGAGCTAACCCTCTCTGCAGGGCTTGCGAACTTCTTCTTTTCGATGATGAATCAGTTCATCGTTGTATACGCCTCGAACACTCTGAATGCGGGGGCCGCCGTCTACGGCGCCCTGCTAGGGATGTTCGCCCTCGGGTGGGCTCCGGGCTCGTTCATGTCTGCGCGCCTCCAGGCCGTGCGCTATGCAGGCAAGACCTGGATCTTCATGGGGATGGTCGCAGGGGCATGTATTGTCGGTCTAGTAGCCCTGCCATATGTGGCGGCGGCCTTTGCCCTCATTTTCACCGCAGGCTTCAGCCTGGGGCTCACTAACACCACCTGGCTGACCGCCGTCCAGCTCATAGTGCCGACCGAGATGCAGGGGAGGTACTTCGGGCTCGACCAGCTGGGGAGCTTCGCGGCCATCCCCATAGGCCAGGTGATAGGGGGGTTGCTGATTACGGCGTCGAGTGTGAACACCGACTTCCTGCTCGCGGGTGCAGGTGTTGTGGCTAGCTCTGGAGTGTTCATCCTGTCTCCCTACCTTCGGAACCTTGGACTGAAGCCGTCAGCGCAGCCGACTAGCTGACCGGAGGAGCGCGGGGGGTGGGATTCGAAC
>DAEE01000052.1:0-1205 GCA_002495205.1 Thaumarchaeota archaeon UBA183
AGTAGCCGGCCTGGGCGAGGATGGAATAGAGCAGGGGCGCGGCGTGGCCCTTGCTGAGGAAGAACCTGTACCTGTCCTCCCACTTCGGGTTCTTGGGGTCGTGGCGCATGACGTGGAAGTAGAGAGCCACCAGGAGCTCGACGGCCGAAAGTGAGCCTCCCGGGTGGCCAGAGCCCGCCTCTGCCAGCGCCTCAAGTATCAGCTTCCGGGTGTTCTTGGCTACCTCCTTCAGCCTGACGACTTCCTGGGCGGTCTCCACTATCTCCTCACCGGGGCCTGGACTATCCTCTTGGCTAGCTCCTCCGCCCCCTCGGTCCTGGCCTCCAGCTCGTGCATGGAGAGGGAGGCGATCCTTGGAAGTTCGCTCCTTGCTTCCCCTGCGACGTTGGCGAGCACCGCCGCCTGGTAGGGGTTCCCGCCGGACGCGACTGCGAGGCCGAACACGCCGGTCATGGCGTCCCTGACCCCGACTTTGCTGAAGAGGTTCTTCCTTCCCCTGATGGGCGGGAAGAGCGTCACGTTGTCCTTGTCGAAGAGGGTGACCCCCTGGTCCCCCCTTGTGATCAGGATGGCCTTCGACTCGAGCCGGCTGAGCAGGTTCACCCCCATGTTCCTGAGGCTGGTCTCGTTCACCATGGCCNNGCGTGCTCGGCCTCTTCCAGGTTGGACTTCACGTAGGTCACCCCGGAGAAGTCGAGGTAGTGGTGCATCTTTGGCTGCCCCACCACAGTCTTCCCGGCGGACTTGGCCGCAGTCACCACTCCTGAAATGAGGTAGCTGGTTATCACCCCCCGGTCGTAGTCGGAGAGTATCACGCAGTCGACGTCCTTGATCTGAGGCTCGGCCTGGGCGAGGAGTTTCTTCGCCATGGCCAGGGGGACGTCCCTCCTGTCCTCCTTGTCGATGCGGAGCATGTGGAAGGTGTTGACCATGTACCAGGTCCTAAGGGAGGTCGGGCGGCCCTGGTCCGTAACAACGCCCTCTGCGTTCAGGCCGTACTTCGAGAACTCGGCCTTCAGCCAGTTGCCGTATTCGTCCGAGGACACCAGCCCCACGAGGCTCACGGACGCGCCGAGCGAGACAAGCTCCCTCGAGAGGTTGGCCGCGCCCCCTGGGAGGAGGGTCTGGCCGACGAAGTCTCCGGCGGGGACGGGCGCCTCGCGGGCAAGCTTGCGCGCAGCCACCTCGACGAAGCGGCTCACGAG
>DAEE01000052.1:1322-5088 GCA_002495205.1 Thaumarchaeota archaeon UBA183
GGGTCGTACCCCTTGGGAGGAGGGTAGTCGAGGAACTTCCGGTTGGGGTCTGCGTTGAGGAAGTCCTTGCTTGACTCGTAGATCGACATGAGAGCGGGTCCGTCGAGCCTGGTCAGTTCGGACTTCCAGGCGTGGTGGAACCCCTTCTCCGAGAGGAAGGTGAGCTTGACGTCCCCCTCTGCCTCCTTCTTCACGTCTTCCCAGAAGACCCGGTCGAAGTCCCCGGGGGTGACCTTCCCTGACTTCACCTTCGCCTCGTAGGCCCTGGCCAGGGCCTCGACCTTCTTCGGGGGAAGCTCGAAGTGAGAGGCGAGCTGCTGCGTGGTGAGACCGAGGCGCGAGAGGTAGTAGCACCCCTCCTCCAGAACCTCCTCGGCCACCTCGTCCTGTTCCGGCACTTGCGCGCCTGCTCCTCGCTGCGCTTTAAGCCGTGCTGGGGGGAGCTGTCTCCTTCTCGAAAAGGTGCCTCGACCGGTTGAGGTAGGGGATGGGGCTGTACCAGTTCCACTTGCCGACCTTTGACATCACGGCAGGCACGAGGTAGGTCCTGACCACCAGGGCGTCAATCAGTATGGCGTAGGCAAGCGAGAACCCGATCTGCCTGAGGAGGAGGTCGCTGGAAATCATGAGGGCGCCCAGGGACCCTGCCAGGATTATCGCGGCGGCTGTGATCACAGCCCCAGTCTGCTCGATGGCGCCGACTATGGCCTCGTTGAGGTGCTTCCCCCTGGTCGCCTCCTCGCGGACCCTGGTGAGGATGAAGATGTTGTAGTCCATGCCGAGGCCCAGCAGGACTACGAAGAGGAAGAAGGGCGTGATGAAGAGGAGAGGGAAGTTGTAGAGCTGTTTGAACACNNATGCTCATGAGGACGGAGAGCACAGCGAAGACCGGCAGGAAGAGGGAGCCGAGGACCACCAGGAGCACCAGGGCCACCCCCACGGCCACTATGGGGACCACGGTGTCGAACTGCGAGTCGAACACGTTCTTCGTGTCTAGGATGGAACCAGTCTCGCCCCCGACGTAGACGCCGGTGACCCCCTGGGCAGAGCCGTACTGAGAGTGGAGGGTCTGGCGCATCAGCTGGGCGTCCGATATTGCCTGGGCCGAGTCGGGGTTGATGCCGAAGTTGATCGTGAAGAGGGCGGTCCTGTTGTCCTTGCCTATGCTCTGGAGGACGCCCGCGAAGGTCCGCATCCCTGCGGCCGTCGAGGCGTTGACCTGGCCGTAGGCGACATTCTGGCCGTACAGGAGCGTCGGACTGGTGACGTTCCGGACATCGGGAGACCGGGCGAGGTACGAGGTTACAGCCTGGACGGTGGCCATCTCGCCGGAGTTGAAGGAGTGCCCCTCCACGAGGGGCTGCGAGAAGGTCATGACGACGTAGGTGGGGAAGAGGGTCCCGCTCCCGAATGCGGCTGTGAGCTGGTCGGACGCGGAGATGGACTGGAGGTTCGAAGGCGCAGCCGAGAGGAAGTCGAAGGTGGGGGTGGTGTTCGCGTAGACGTAGAGGGCGGGCCCGGTGGCGACGAGCGCGAGGACTACGAGCACACCCGCGTGCTTGACAGCGAATGCGCCGCTCCTCGAGAAGTACCCCCGTTTGCCTCGGAGCTTCTGGGTCACGGACATCGAGTAGCGGGTGAACCGCTCCCCTGAGTAGGGCCAGAACACCCGCCCGCCGACGATTCCTACCACGGCCGGGACCATGGTGAGGGCGATGAGCAGCGCCACCAGCACTGCCAGACCCACCACGTAGCCTATGGTCCTAAGGAAGACGACCGAAGTGAATGTGAGGGCCAGGAAGGAGATGATGACCGTGGCTCCGCTGGTGGTGATGCTCTCCCCCGCCCAGGTGATCGAGGTCTCTACTGCCTGCTCGACGGAAGAGCCGTTCACCCTCTCCTCCCTGTACCTGGCAAGAATGAAGACGCTGTAGTCCGTTCCCACCCCTATCAGGATCGTAAGCAGGATTGTGGGGACTGTGAAGTCCACCTTGCCGATGAGGGTGGCGACGATGACGATGAAGACCTGAGAGATGCCGAGGGCGACCCCGATGGTGCCCAGGGTCACGAACGGGGTCAATACAGACCTGAAGAAAAGCCCCGTGGCCACGATGAGGAGGATGATCGTCACCGGGAGGATGAGCGTCAGGTCGGACTGGGCGGACTGTCCGAAGTCGTAGGATATCGCGTCCCCTCCTGTCACCAGGGCCGACTGGACGCCGGACCCTGAGTCCGACTGGGCGAGGACCGTGGAGACCGCGGCCCTCAGCGCAAGGACGTTGGCGTTGGAGGACTGGTCCAGGTTGAGGGTGATCAGCGTAGTGTTCCGCGATGGAGACACCAGGGAGGAGACGAGGGTGGAGAGGGAGCTCCCGATGCCGTAATCGCTGGGCTTCCAGATTATGCTCCCGGTCAGAGAATCCAGTGAAGCGTTGTCGAAGGTCCTGCCAAGGCCGTAGGCAGAGCCGACGAAGGTCTGGGAGAATCCTGTCGAGTTGGAGATGTACCCCTGCGCGAAGGCCACGACCCTCGTGTTTTCTTGGGCGCTGGTGTCCGTGAGAAAGTCGGCCAGGGTGATCGAATTCAGCAGCGCGCCGTTGAATGCCTTCGACGCAGGCATGTAGGCGGCGACATACTCGAGGCCGGCTTGCCGGGCGGCGACCGAGGCCCTGGCCAGGACGGTGGCGTTGGAGAGCCGCGGGTCCGACCACGAGGAGACCCAGGTCGAATTGAAGAAGGAAAGGACGTGGGAGGAGTAGTCCCTGTAGGCGGTCGCGTTGGCGTTCGAGAGGGTGCTTGCTGCGTAGCCGAGGGCGGTCCCATCAGCGTAGGTCAGGTTGCTGGTCTTGGAATAGGCTTGCTCCCAGGCACCGAAATAGAGGGCGGGGACCCCCAGAAGCAGCTTGGCGCTGGCGTTGGCGCCCTTGACGGCGGAGAAGGTCGCAGAGTTAACCCCTCTTATCGCGGAATAAAGCGGTGAGAAGACGTCGAGGGTCTGGTTGAGCCCCTTCAGGCTCGGGTCGGCTTCCAGGTACTGCACAAGCTTGCCCACGAACCCCTGGGTGGCAGGCGAGCTCACGTTCGACCCGGTCACGACGACAAGCAGCGTGCTGTTGGCCACGGTCTTCGCGAACTGGGCCGAGATCAGGCTCGAGGCCTGCACAGACTCCAGCTGGCTCCCTGTGGCAGACCCCTCGTTCAGCGAGGTGGAATTCGCGACTGTGAGGATGACAGGGATTAACAGGATCAGGGCGAGGACCCAGGCGACGACCACGATCCGCTTCCGTCTGTAGACGAAATGGCCGATCCTCTTGAAAGGTGGCGAGCGCCTTGGTTCGATTTTGCCTGAGGCCAACTGAGACGACCTCGAATCATGGCGTAATTATGCGTTAGAGGCTGTGAAGGACGTCCCGGAGGACGGGAACCCCTCGGGGCCCGTGTTTCAATCAGCGCGTGCGTTGGTGCTTCCTGACGTAGAGGAAGCCGTCCTCATCCTTCACGTCGTAGAGCGGCTCGTCGTCCAGGGGCTCGTCGAAGACCGCCTTCCCGGTCTTCAGGTCCCACACGCTGCCGTGGCCTGCGCAGGTGACTGCGGTGCCTTCCATGGTCCCTTCGGATAGGTCCCACTGCTGATGGGTGCAGATTGCGCCCATGCCGTAGAATTTGCCGTCCACGTTCGCCAGCAGCACCGATTCCCCGCCGACTTCGACAGTGAGCATGGAGTCTGGGGGGACCTTCGTGGTCTCCACTGCTTTCATGAACTCGG
>DAEE01000061.1 GCA_002495205.1 Thaumarchaeota archaeon UBA183
AAGAGCTACCAGCTCGACGTCGGGGGCGGGTCAGAGACCCTGAACACCATAGACGAGGCGATCAAGATGGCGAAGCGCGAGGTCAAGACGACCACGGTGGCGTCCGAGGTCCCCTACAAGTTCGAGACGATAGCAGGGACGACCGACTTCGTAGACTACATGGGCAACGACAGGACGAGCTACTTCTGGTTCGAGGGGTCCACGTTCATGGAAAGCGGGGTCTCTGTCGACATTTACCTAAGGTCCTCCGACGGGGCGAACGCTGGGAACGTCCTCTTCGATGTGATCAGGGCCGCCTACAGGTGCAAGCAGACCGGGAAGACAGGGACAGTGGGGGAGATATGCGCCTACGGGTTCAAGTCCCCGCCGAAGCCGATGCACTACGACGAAGCGTACACAAAGTTCGCAGCCCTTTACATCCGCTGAGCCCGCCCAGCAAGTTTCATTAGGGTAGAGCAGTCCAGGTGGCCTCCGTGAATTCTGGAAAACTCGCTCTCATGATTCTGGGGGTGATACTCTTCCTGATGGGGATTGTATTTGCCCTTCAGGGGGCGGACATCCTAACAGACAGCCCTCTCATGAGCGGCAACTCAACGTACATCTACGTGGGGGCGGTTGTGGCACTCATCGGCTTGGCACTGCTCGCCTGGTCGTCCAGAATGGGCAGGGGAGCCGCACCCTCCGTGGGCGCGGGACCATCGCAGCCAGCGTCGGCATGAAATGGAATCAGGGGACGACGTCCACAGTGGACATCACGTAGCCGGTCGCGCCAGAAGGATAGGAGTCTGCCTGAGCCGAGGTCTGGAGTGCGCCTGAACCATCCGTCGCCCTGGCGTAGATCACATAGCTCCCGGGCTTGGGGGTCCATTCGAATGCCCAGAGGACCCAGGCAAGGCCCGAGACAGGAGGCTTCAGCGTCGCTTCCTGCCAGGTGCTCCCCCCATCAACGCTCACCTCCACTTTCGAAATCCCCCTGTCGCCCGCGAAGGCGACGCCTCCCAAGACCACAGACCCTCCGCTCAGGGAGAGGCTGACCGAGGCCCCATCAGCAGGCACTCGGATGAAGGCAACAGTCTGCACAGTGGCGTCGTTGGACCACCCCCTCGTCTGCCAGAAGCCGAGGTAGGTGGAGTCTGTCAGGTCCACCTGCCGAACCCACTTGGCGCTCATCATCCCGTAAAGCCCTGGTATCACGGCTCTCAGCGGGTAGCCGTGTCGCTGTGGGAGTGCGACGCCGTTCATCTCGTAGGCCAGCATGCTCGCCGGGTGGAGGGCCCTGGCAAGGGGGACTCCAACGCTGTACCCATCGACGGACTGGAAGACGACGTAGGTGGCGCCCTGCGAGACGCCCCCTGCATCTGCGAAGAGGTCAGAGAGCCTGACCCCTCCCCACTCTGCGTTGCTGATGAGGCCCCCGTTGATCTCGTTGCTGACGCAGATGAACGTGTCATACTGGCTGACCTTCGGGAGGCCCTTGAGGTCGTCCAGGGTGTATGACTTGGGTTTCGCGACAAGCCCCCCTAAAGAGAGCGACCAGGTGGACTCGTTGACGCTCGGGTCGAAGAGGTCTATTGCGACCCTGTAGAACGAGTCGTTTGACGTCACTTCAGAGTTGACCAGGGCAGAGAGCTGGGGATTCTGGAATATCGCGGGCGCGCCCTGCAGGTTAATGGCAGCCCCAGGAAGTATCGCCGGGCTCCCCTCGTTCAGCACCCCGCCCTCGGAAGTCAGCGCCCCGAGCGCAGAGCCGAGGCTCGCAAGAACCAGGGCCCCGGACGCCGCTACGATGACAGCCCGCTCAATGAAGCTCCTCCTGGCCAGGTCCCGGGGTACCATGGAGTCTACCCCAGCCCTTGTCTGCCCGGGTCCCTGCGTCTTTCCACAGAGCAGAACCCCCCAGAGCAGCTGGAAGAGGAGCGTTGTCAGCGGGAAGGCCCACAGGACGGAAGGGGAGGCGAAGTCCGAGCCCATGCCGAAGAAGTACGTCCCGGTGAGCGGGAGGACAACCACCCCGAAGAGGAGCCATGGGACAAGCGCGTACACGAGAGTGTTCTCCAGCCTCGACAGCGAGTTGCGCGTGCTGAGCTTCGGGAGGTAATACCTCTCATAGAGGATGCCGAGAGCCCCGTAGACGGCTGCCGCAGCCAGGGCGGCAACCGCCACCCCAAGGAGCCCCGCAAGCTCGCCGAGGCTCTGGACCGCTGGTTCCTCGATGGATGCGGGGATGACCGAGAGGAAGTAGACCAGGGCAGATTCAGGGGGGAAGGGGGCGTACCCGCCGAGCCTGACAAGGAACCAGACCACGAGCACGACGAGCCCGGCTCCGAAACCCCTCTCGAACGAGCCCCGGATGCCGGAGCCCCTGCCTTCCAACACGCTGAAAGGAACCTGCTGGCGCCTCTAATTAGACCCAGCGGAGGGGCATGAAAGGGGCTGGCCCAGTGAGAGAAAGAAAAATGGAGATAAGGGATCTTCAGTCTTTCCTGGTGAACTCGATCTTCTCCCACTTGTTGTTGTGGAGAATCTCACTGTAGAGCCTCGATGTGCTCTTGGCGATGAGCCTGCCGTCCTTTACGACGTAGAGCGGAGGGCCCAGTGTCCTGAGGGCGTCGATGACGGAGTAGGCGTTGGCGAGGACGAAGTTTGCCTTCTTCCCCTCCTCCAGGCCGTACTCTGCCGTGTTCCTCCATGCCTTGGACGCGTTGTAGGTGATCAGGTTGATTGAGTCTGTTAGCTCCTGCTGGCCCATCATCTGGTCCGCGTGGACGGCCATGAAGAGGCACTGCAGCATGTCCCCGACCCCAAGCGGGTACCAGGGGTCCATGATGCAGTCGTGGCCTAGGCTGACGTTGACTCCGGAGGACAGGAAGAACTTGATTGGTGCCATGCCCCTCCTCTTGGGGTAGCCGTCGAGCCTCCCCTGGAGGTGCATGTTGATGAGGGGGTTGGCAACTATGGTGATGCCTGCCCTGGAGATGAGGCTGGAGATTCTGTACCTGTAGGCCGGGTCCCAGCTGTGGCTGGCGGTGACGTGCCCCGCCGCCACCCTGCCGGTCCACTTGTTCCTGACTGCGTTGGCTGCGACCACCTCCAGAAACCTGGACGATGGGTCGTCCGTCTCGTCGATGTGGCCGTCGATGTCTTTGTTGTACTTCTTGGCCAGCCCGAAGGCGTCCTCGATGGACTTCACGCCGTCCTCCCTGGTCCACTCATTGTGGGGGATCATCCCCACGTTGTCTGCGCCCAGCTCGATCGACTTCTCCAGGCGTTCCAGGTTGCCGGGGTCCGTCCTGATCCCGTCCTGGGGGAAGGAGGTCACCTGGATGTTGACCAGGTCCTTCAGCTCCTTCCTCCCCCTGACGAGGGCCTTGACTGTGTTCAGGTTGGAAGTCGTGGTGTCGGCATGTGATCTCACCCAGAGGGTCCCATAGGCAGCCATCCACTTCACGGCCCGCTCGACCCTGGAGAGGATCTCCGCCTCGCTCAGCTTGTTCTTGACCTCGGCCCAGATCTGGATGCCCTCCCAGAGCGTCCCGCTGACGTTGTACCTGGGGTCCCCGACCTTGAGCACCGAGTCGAGGTGGAAGTGCATGTTGTAGAAGCCGGGGAGGATCAGCCTCCCCTTGGCGTCGATGTCCTCCGCGCTCTTGCCCGCGACGTGGGGGGAGATTGTCCTGATTCTCCCTCCCGAAACGCCGACGTCGAATGTCCTGTCCGAAGGCTTTCCTAGGACCCGTGCGCCACGAATGACGAGGTCGTAGGTCTCAGCCATTCGAAGTCACAGGCTCCTAGGACCCTTCGTTGGTGGGCGAGGCTGGCTTGATCTGCTTCTTGTTTGTGACGCTTCCCGACCTGATGACCCCAAAGGTGGTCGCCGTGTCGTCCGCGATGTACCCTGTGACCAGGTTCCCCTTGAGCTCTGGCTGGTACTTCGGGATGACCCATGCGGCCATGAGGACGAGGTAGAGCAGCCCCGAGATCAGGATTGCCGAGACCCAGGCGTTTTGGAACACCCAGTCTTGTCCGGGGAAGAGAAGCGAGTAGCCGTTGCCGGTCGGCAGACTCCCGACCCAGCTCGCTGGAAGGTAGGTGCTTGGAGGGAACACGAGTACCATCGCGACCACGAACGAAATGACCGCGGCTGGGTTGATGCCCCTGAGGTACCTGAAGCGGCCCTTGTGGTAGAAGAGGTCGTAGATTTCGAACTTGAAGCGCCTGATCACAGCGTAGTCGAAGGTGATGATCCCTTCTACCGCGCCGAGGATGGCGCCGTATGTAAGAAGCCAGTTCTCGACGTAGGACTGGGCGCTTGCATAGTAGCTCCACGCTTGCAGTGCTCCTGCGATGATGACTACTATGATGACGCCCATGAACCAGCTGATTTTCTTGGGGTAGATGTTGGAGAAGTCGTAGCCTGGGCCTATGGTGTCCGCGAAGATGTTGACCACGATCACCCCTAACAGCAGGAGGATGATGGTCAGGTAGGCGAGCGGCTGGCTAGAGATCACCAGGGCCGAAAGCAACACGGGGTCCCAGATTGGAACGCCGAACTTGACTAGCGAAGCTCCGGTGGTGACCAGGGCGAGTGCCCCTATGCCACCCATGAGGAGCGGGAGCGGTAGCTGGCCCACGGTCTGGGAGAACTGGGACTTCGCGTAGCGGGTGAAGTCGGGCATGCTGATGGCCATGGTCGCCCAGAACGCCACGTTGGCGTTGATGAGGCCGATGAGGGCGTACCAGAATGCCGACCCCGTGGCAGTCGTCTGGATGTTCAGTATGGACGTCCACTGCCAGTTGGCGGCGCTCATCATGCTGAAGAAGAGGATTCCGAAGCCGACGAAGCCGATGAAAGGAACGGTCCAGGAGATTATCTGGAGCGTCCTCTGCCCTGTCTTAGGCGGGGAATAGAACAGTATTATGAGCCTGATGGCTATCGTGAAGAAGAATGTTGCCCAGAATAGCGTCGGGACTATGGTTGAAATGGTCCATGGCGATGCGCTGGCGAGAGTTGACGGGGTGAACAGGGTGGAGAGCTGGTTTGAGCTTATCAGGTAGATTGCTCCGACGCACTCTGCTATGATCCAGGTATCGATGCCCCACCACCCGGCCCCAATGACCCCTCTGATGAGCGACGGGATCCAGTTCCCGTAGATCCCCCACCTGCTTCTAGTCAGGGGCGTCTCCGGGACGCCGTACCTCGCGCCGCCGTGGCTCTGTATGATCATGGGGACGAGTACGATGAGGTTGCCGATCACCACGGACATGACCGACCAGAACCAGTTGAGGCCGAAGGAGTAGCCGATGGAGACCAGGGCCCAGGACTCGACTTCTATGGCCATGCCGAACCAGATGCCGAAGAAGGTCCAGGAGCCCCACCTTCTCATCTTGACTGGGGTTGGCGCGAAGTCCTCGTTCCAGAGGTACTTCTCGTCCGGGAATGTTTTGTCTAATTCGAGATATCCCTTATCTTTTTCATACCTTACCGATTTTACTCGGTCATCATCTTGCGACGATGACATAAGTGGGGCGGGGCTTTCACTAATCCGCTTAAGAGGCTTCCACCTCATGAATTAGGCGCCTTGGGGAAACCAACAACGGAGGCGCGCGCCTTCCAGAATACACTTCGGTGTCGTAGCGCCCCGCCGCCCTGAACAGGCTGTAGGCCGCCTCCCGCATGAAACCGTTGGC
>DAEE01000021.1 GCA_002495205.1 Thaumarchaeota archaeon UBA183
GATGGCGAGGATTCCTGAGGGGGCGGAGGCGATCTACAACGAGTCCGGGACAGCCCCCGGGGTGAAGCTCGTCGTAGGGAGGACCACTGTCTACTGCCTTCCAGGGGTGCCCATCGAGATGCAGGGGATATTCAGAAGGACCGTGGAGCCCGAAATTCGCAAGAAACTGGGGAAGCTGCACAGGAAGTACGTTACGATGAAGCTCGAAGGGATACTCGAGTCGGCGCTGGCGCCAGCAATCGCTGAGGAGCTCAGGAGGCACCCGGGGGCGTACATCAAGTCTCATCCAAGGGGGATAAGGGAGGGGGTCTCGCGGATCGAGCTCGACGTCGCAGTGGTGGGGGGGGACAGACTGAAGACAGATGCCGAGGGGGAGGAAATCGCGAAGGAAATGCGGAGAGAGATAGAGAGGGGAGGAGGGAGCGTAAGGTTCGCTAGAGGGGTGATTGTCTAGCCGTGGACGTCGCGTTCGTGGCAGGGACCGCGGGTTCGGGTAAATCGCTCCTGACCGGGGCCCTGAAGAATTGGTACGTCAGCAGGGGGGAGGACGCTATAGCTGTGAACCTGGACCCGGGCGTCGTCGAGCTCCCCTACGACCCGGACGTGGACATCAGGGACAGCGTCCAGCTTCAGGATGTTATGCAGGAGTACGGGCTCGGGCCGAACGGGGCGTTGATTCTCGCCGCGGACCTGGTCGCGACCAAGCTGAGCCAGCTCCAGGACGAGATAGACTCTTACAAGGCGGAGAACGTGATCATCGACACACCTGGGCAGACGGAACTCTTTGCATTCAGGGAAAGCGGCGAGTTCATAGTCAACGAGCTGAAGGCGGACTCCAAGCTGCTCCTGTTCCTCGTGGACCCCCTGTTGGCGAGCACGCCGTCGAACTTCCTCTCCCTCGCGCTCCTCTCGGCGTCCGTAGGCCTGAGGCTCAACATCCCGAAGATGACAGTCCTGACGAAGAGGGACATAGCCAGGGACGGCGTCAGGCGGATAACGGAATGGAGCAAGGACACCAGGGTCTTCGAAGACGCCCTGGCAGGGACGAAGAACGGGGAGCAGTACTCCCTCTACTCGGAGCTCTTCAGGAGCATCAGGAAGCTGTCCTTCGGTGCAGATCTCTACCCCGTTTCGTCGACCACCCAGGAAGGCATGATTGCCCTCGTGGGGGAGATGTCGAGGATAGCCAGAGGCGGCGAAGAGTTCACCGAGTGAAGCTCTCGAGGAAGGACTGGACCACGGAGGCGAGGGCCTCGGGCTTCTCCAGCGGCAGCATGTGCCCCGAGTCCTTGATGAATCGGAGCTCAGAGCCCGGGATGTTAGCATTCAGGTAGTGGGAGAACCTGGGAAAGGTCATCCTGTCCTTGTCCCCGCAGACAATCAGGGTCCTGGCCGTGATCTTCGACAGATCCTTGCGGACGTCGAAGCCTGTGCAGGCGAGGTAGTCGTTCAGGAAGACGGGCATGTTCGAGACCGACAGTGCGGCCCGGGCCTCCCTGCCGAGGGCGAGGTCGATGGAGTTGAAGCTCCAGGGAGTGATGATGTTCTCCAGGGTGCGCATGGGCTCGATGCGGAGCCCTTCGAGAATCTCTGGTGCGACGCCAAGCTTAGCGCCAGTGCCCACGAGGATAAGCCCGCTGATGTCGTTAGGGTGGGCGAGGGCCAGGGTGAGGGCCGTCGCACCCCCCATGGAGTGGCCCCCCAGCACGGGCCGATCGAGTCCGCTCTGGGTCAGGAACTGGTGGAGCGCTTCGGCGTAGTCCCCGACGGTCGTGCAGGTGATTTCGCCGCTCGGATGCCCCGGCAGGTCGACGGCCAGAGCCCTCGATTCGCCCGAGAGGCCCTGGAGCATCTGCCTCCAGAGGAGGCTGTTCCCCCCGGCGCCGTGGACGAGGACCGCGTCGTGAGGGGCGCCATGAGAGATGTAGGTGAGCACTAGCCGGCGTCCCTTCTGGCTCGATTTAACGGTGATGCGCCGCACGGCGGGGACAAGAATAAAACACGAGTCCCGAGCGTGGGCGCCTGCTAGGTTTGGCGACAAAGGCGGACGCACTGCGGAGGCTCATTGGGAGGAGGATCATTGTTGCTCCCGGCGTCTTCAGCCCCTCGGCTGCGAAGCTCGCCGAGAAGGCGGGGTTCAGGGCCCTGTACTTCTCAGGCGCCGGCTTCTCCAACCTCCTCGCACTCCCGGACCTCGGCATAACGACCCTGACCGAGGTTGCGCGGGCGGCGCGGCAGATAACGTCTCAGGTCAGGGTGCCCTTGATTGTTGACGCAGACACTGGGTTCGGCGAGGCCCTGAACGTGGCGCGGACAGTGGAGGAGCTGAAGGCAGCGGGAGCCGCTGCCATCCACATCGAGGATCAGGTACTCCCCAAGAAGTGCGGGCACCTGAAAGGGAAGGAGCTGGTGGATGTGGACGAGATGGTCAAGAAGGTACTCTCCGCCAAGGAGGCCGCCGGGAAGGACCTGGTGATAATTGCCAGGACCGACGCCAGGNNGTCGAAGGGGTGGATGCTGCCATAGAGAGGGCATCAATCTACGCCAGGGCTGGGGCGGACATGATATTCCCCGAAGCCCTGGAGAGCGCCGAGGAGTTCAAGGAGTTCAGGAGGAAGATCAACCTCCCCTTGGTGGCAAACATGACAGAGTTCGGCAGGACCCCCTACATGACGGCAGAGGAATTCCAGGACCTCGGCTACGAAGTAGTCATCTTCCCCGTGACTGCGTTCAGGGCGATGATGAAGGCGGTCCAAGAGACCTACGCGAGGCTCAAGACAGAAGGGACCCAGAAGCGGATGCTCCGCTCGCTGATGACGAGGAAGGAGTTCTACGATCTGATAGACTACCATAGGTACGAGGAAGCGGACGAGAAGGCCCTGCGCGCGGCGAAGAAGATAAGGAAGGAGTGAGCATGGAGGAGGCCGCAGAACCTGTGAAAGTGCCGAAGGGGCTGGCAGGGGTCTCGGTGGCCGACACTCGGATATCGAAGAGCGACGCGGACGGGTCCCTGATCTACAGGGGATACCCGATCTCAGAGATCGCGTCCAACGCCGGGTTCGAGGAGACTGCGTACCTAGTCCTGAACGGGGCGCTTCCGACGAGGAGCCAGCTCGGGTCGTTCACTGACGGCCTCCGCGAGAGGGCGGAGGTTGAGCCGAAGGTCTTCGGAATCATGCGGGAACTTGGGCCTGACGCTCACCCGGTCGACGTGATCCGGACTGCGGTCTCGGCTCTCGGAAGCATAGACACGGAGACAGATCTTCTTGGGAAGCAACTGTCGCTCGAGGCGAAGATGTCTGTGCTGGCCGCCAACTGCCGCAGGGTCCCCAGAGGAGAATCCCCCAACACCCCCAAGAAGGGAATGAGGTTTTCGGACAGCCTTCTGCAGATGCTTACTCCAAGGGAGGCCACCGAGTATGAGCGATGGGCCTTCGAGCGAGTGCTCATGCTATACCTCGAGCACGACCTGAACGCCTCCTCCTTCACGGTCAGGGCCGTAGCATCCACCCTTGCAGACCCCTACGCCGCCGCCTCGGCTGGCCTCGCCTCCCTCAAGGGCCCGCTTCACGGGGGCGCCAACGAGGCCGCCATGAATGCGCTGTTGAGCATAGGGGACCCGGCGAAGGCGGGGGAGTTCCTCAGGTCCGCCTTCAAGGAAGGGAGGAAGGTGATGGGGTTCGGGCACAGGGTGTACAAACAGTTCGACCCACGTGCGCGGCTCTGCAAGGAGTACCTTCGGGAAATCAGCGCAAGAAGGGGAGGAGACGACAGCCTCTACAGGCTCTGCGACGCCCTCGAGACGGAGATGTGGAGGGCGAAACGCATCCCCCCGAACCTAGACTTCTACGCGGCGCCCATATTCTACTCGCTCGGCATAGAGGTCCCGCTCTACACCCCCGTCTTCGCGGCGAGCAGGATCTTCGGCTGGATGGCGCACTACGACGAGCAGCTCGAGGACAACAAGCTGATCAGGCCCGACTCAACCTATGTCGGCCCCTCGGGGCTGAGGTACGTCCCCATAGAGGAAAGGGGGAGCTAGGCGCCCAGGGAGGCCGCCGCAGCCTCGATGGTGATCTTCCGGGCTAGCACCAGCTTCGCGAGCCCCTCGGCCTTCGATTCGGAGACCCCCGCAAGCCGCTCCATGGCGTTTCCTCTTGCTGTTTCGACAATCATCCCTCGGACGCTCTTCAGACGGAGTTCTGAGCCTCCGGCGACGTAGGGGCCGCGGATCCTTTCGATGGCGTCGTGCAACTTGTCGATTCCCTCCCCTGAAAGCGCGGAGACCTTCAGCACCGGAGGGGACCTGGGGCCACCCCGGAAGAGCGAGAGGAGGCTCACCACCATCATGTCCGCGCCTTCGATGTCGGACTTGTTCACGACGTAGACGTCCCCTATCTCCATCAGGCCTGCCTTCGAGACCTGTATGTCGTCCCCGAGACCTGGCATGAGCACCACGAGCACAGCGTGAGAGACGCCCACGACCTCGATGTCTGACTGCCCTATGCCGACCGTCTCAAGGAGGATGAGGTCGCAGCCCGCCGCGTCCATCAGCCTGATCACCTGAGACGTCGCCCTCGAGAGACCGCCCGACCACCCCCGCGACGCCATGCTCCTGATGAACACGTTCATGTCTCCGGCGTGGTCGGACATTCTGATTCTGTCGCCAAGGAGCGCGCCTCCGGTTATCGGGCTCGACGGGTCCACCGCGATTACGCCGACCTTCAGCCCATCGCTGCGGTATGTCGCGATGAGCCTGTCGACGAGGCTGCTCTTTCCAGTGCCCGGCGGGCCCGTCACGCCGACGACGAAGGCGTTCCCGGGTGGGCCCATCAGGCGGAGAAGCTTCGAGGCTCCCGCGGGGTCGTTCTCTGCAATGGTGATGCCTCTTGCGAGCGCGGTCCTGCTCCCCTTCTTTATCCCCGCCGCAAGTTCTCGTGTCTGCAAGGCCGACTCGTCGGCCGTCATCCGACCCCTTTTAATTGGTTCAAGCACTGTTTATCTCTGGGCAAAGACGGCGCTGGGATGGCTTGCTAAGGGGTGGGAAGGACGCCTACTGGAGGAGGAAGGCGAAGGAGGCCGTCGAGGCACGGGCCCGGACGGGCACGCTCTACGACAAGAAAGCGCTGGAGAACGTCCGCAAGGGCCTGAGACAGTGGCAAGAGACCATATACGGTGAGGGGGGCGGGAAGCCGGAGAACTTCCAGACAGCATCGGGCATCCCGCTCAAACCGCTCTACACCCCCGCCGACGTTTCCGACTCTGACTACTCCGGACAGGGGTTCCCAGGGGTCTACCCGTTCCTGAGGGGCGTTTACCCCAACATGTACAGGGGGAGGAAGTGGACCATGAGGATGTTCTCCGGGTTCGGGACCCCTGAGGACACCAACAAGAGGCTCAAACTCCTGCTCGACCACGGGGAGACGGGGCTCAGCATCGCCTTCGACATGCCGACCCTTTACGGCTACGACTGCGACCACCTCAGGGCCCACGGAGAGGTTGGGAGGTGCGGGGTCAATGTCTCATCCCTCAAGGACATGGAGGTGATCTTCGATGGGATCCCGCTGGACCAGGTCAGCACCTCGATGACGATCAACGCCCCTGCCACTGTGCTCACGTGCATGTACGCGGGCGTGGCGAAGAAGCAGGGGGTGCCCATGGCTAAGCTAAGGGGGACGGTGCAGGCGGACATGCTCAAGGAGTACATCGCACAGAAGGAGTGGGTCTACCCACCGGAGGCGCATCTGAGGTTGGTCAGGGACCTGATGGTCTTTGCGACGAAGGAGATGCCNNCTCTGGAACTACATCAGCATAAGCGGGTATCACATCAGGGAGGCGGGCTCCAGCGCCGTTCAGGAGCTCGCGTTCACGCTCGCCGACGGGTTCGGCTACGTTGAACTCGGGCTTGAGGCCGGGCTGAAGATAGAGCAGTTCGCTCCCCGGCTGAGCTTCTTCTTCAACTCGACAATGGACTTCTTTGAAGAGATTGCGAAGTTCAGGGCCGCAAGGAGGATTTGGGCAAGGGTGCTGAGCGAGAAGTACGGGGTCAAGGACAAGCGGAGCCTGTTAATGAGGTTCCACACACAGACCTCGGGGGTGTCCCTGGCCTGGCAGCAGCCGCTCAATAACATCGTCAGGACGGCCATTGAGGCCCTGGCTGGGGTGCTTGGAGGGACTCAGTCGCTTCACACGAACTCCTACGACGAGGCCTGGGCCCTCCCGACGGAGCAGGCCGTGGAGGTCGCGCTCAGGACTCAACAGATTATCGCCGAGGAGACCGGAGTTTCGAATGTGATAGACCCACTCGGCGGCTCCTACTACGTGGAGTGGCTCACCGAGCAGATGGAGGAGGAGGCGTACAAGTACTTCGACAGGATCGAGTCTGCGGGCGGGCTGCTCAAGGCAATCAAGACCGGGTACCTTCAACGAGAGATCGCCGAGAACTCATACAGGCTCTCGAAGCGCGTCGAAGCGGGCCAGGATTCAATAGTTGGGGTGAACAAGTACGCCAAGCCAGAGAAGGAGCCCATCGAGTTCCTGAAGATCAACTTCAAGGCGCAGAGGAGGCAGGCGAGCCGCCTCGCGACAGTGAGGCGGGAAAGAGACGGGGCGAAGGTGAAGGCTGCCCTCGTGAAACTCGGGAGAGCCTTTGAAAACGAAGATGCAAACTCAATCTACCCGATGCTCGAAGCGGTAAGCAGCTACGCGACGCTGGGCGAGGTCGTGGACGCAGGCCGAACGGTTTTCGGCTCGTTCAAAGAGCCCATGCTGCTCTGACGCCGGCGCGAACCTAACCCGTTTCCAGCAAAGGTTTTGAAGCCCTGCGGGCCGCGTCGGGGCTGGAAATGGCGAAGAAATCAGCCGCCATTCAAAAGAAGATCAGGATTCTCGTCGCCAAGCCGGGGCTCGACGGCCATGACAGGGGAGTCCTGGTGCTGGCGAGGGCCTTCAGGGACGCGGGGATGGAGGTNNGGCCTTCTGCCATCCCCGGAACAGGTGGCGCAGATGGCCATCGACGAGGACGTCGACGTGGTCGCCCTCTCCCTCCTCAACGGAGCGCACATGACTGCTTTCCCGAAGGTCAAGAAGCTGCTCGATAGGATGGGCGGGAAGGACATAGTCGTGGTGGGGGGCGGGATAATCCCGGAGGAGGACAAGCCCAAGCTCCTGAAGCTCGGGATAACGGGGCTCTACGGGCCGGGGAGCTCGTTTGAAGAGATAATCGAACACGTAAGAGGGCGAGTCAGGAAGGAAAGGTGGGGGGAGTAGGAGCGATGCTGGAACAGGACGAGTTCATGAACCTCTCGAAGATGAACTTCGACATCTCAGAGGAGCAGGGGATGATCCTGGAGCAGGTCGACAGGGCCTGCAAGGAGTTCAGACCAATCGAAGACAAGTGCTACCTGGACCACAGGATCAACGACCAGGTGAAACCCTTCTTCGCGAAGGCGCACCTCCTGGGGCTGCCAGTGTCGAGGAAGTACGGGGACGGGCAGGGGGCCGACATGGTGACCTACGCCCTCGCCGTGGAGAGGATCGGCAGGGAGGGGACCGGGCTGAGGACCTTCTTCTCAGTCCACATGGCTCTGGGGCAGATGACCATCCAGCACTGGGGGACCGAGGAGCAGAAGGCGAGGCTCCTCCC
>DAEE01000050.1:0-1377 GCA_002495205.1 Thaumarchaeota archaeon UBA183
CTCGTGCTCGGAGGGGTGCTGGCGTCGGCCGCAGGATGGCGCTCCATCTTCTGGGTGAACATCCCCATAGGGGTGTTCGCGACGGCGTGGTCCCACTACAAGCTGAAGGAGCTGGCAGTGATCAAGAAGGGGGAGAGGCTCGACCTCCTGGGGAACGTCTCCTTTGCGGGCGGGCTCGCCCTCATCCTGACGGGGATTACTCTCTATGTCATCTCGTCCCTGAGCTTCCCCCTGCTGGTGGCTATGGAGTCGGCCGGGGGAGTCCTGCTGGTGGCGTTCGTGCTGGTAGAAAGGCGGGTCCCGCAGCCCATGTTCGACCTCTCTCTGTTCAGAATCAGGATGTTCACAGCAGGCAACCTCGCCATCTTTCTCAATGCCCTGGCCAGGGGGGCGGTCTCACTGGTGCTGGTGTTCTACCTGCAGGGGCCGACCATGGGGCTCAGCCCGCTGACTGCGGGGCTCTTCCTGATACCTGTCTCGCTAAGCCTCGCCTTCTTCGGGCCGATAAGCGGATGGCTCTCTGACAGGTACGGGGCCAGGCTGCTGTCCTCGGTGGGCCTCGGCGTGTCGTCGGTCGGTTTCGTGCTTCTCACGGGCATCGGGCCCACGATAACCTTCCAGCAGCTCGCCGTCCCCCTGGTCTTCGTTGGGAGCGGGATGGGGCTCTTCGCCTCCCCCAACAGGGCGTCCATCATGAATTCTGTCCCAGAGACAGAGCGGGGGGTGGCGTCAGGAACCAGCCTCACCCTGGTCAACGTGGGCGCGACGTTCAGCCTCGCGATTGCGTTCATGGTGATGTCTATGACCACGCCGATGAAGGACCTGCAGATGGTGTTCCTTGGAGTGCAGAGCTCGGGCTCGGCCCCATGGATCGGGGACTTCGTCAACTCCATCAGATCGGTGTACCTCCTGTCCACGGTCCTGCTGCTGCTCGCCATAGTCCCCTCGGCCATGCGCGGCAGAGCGAGCAACGGGGCCCGTGGGGTACCTCCTGGTGGGACGGGTTCTACGGCGCATTAGTCGGGCTTGGGAGCGCCGGGGGCGGGTTCCTGGGAGGGTACTTCTCCATGGAATACGGGTTCGCGGCCCTTTTCACAGTCTGCAGCCTGCTCTGCGCTGCGGCCTTCGTCGCATACATGTTGCAGTACAGGGGAATGGCCGGCTTCTTGCGTCAGAGATAGCGACGCGCGCTCGGGCTACTTCTTGCCCTGGTCTTCCACGTAGATCGAGTCGTACTTCTCGACCTTTGGGATGATGCAGATGAACTCGGCGTCCTCCTTGCCGGTGTTCCTGTACCAGTGGTGGGTCCCCGGTGGGATGTATATCGAGTCCCCGGCCTTCACTTCGTGGACCTTCTTCCCGAGGCCGACCTTGTAC
>DAEE01000050.1:1383-12902 GCA_002495205.1 Thaumarchaeota archaeon UBA183
TCGAAGTTGGGGGCGCCGTCGTGCCTGTCCAGAAGCCACTCGATCTTCGTCCTGACCGCCCTGTCGACCTTCTGAGGCTTCGCCTTGCCAGAGGGGTTTACCGACATGATGGGACGTCGCTTGCAGCCGGCCCGCTTTAAGATGACCGCTCGTTGAAGAACCCCGAGAGGACCGCCAGGCCGCCTCGCAGCGTCCCCTCGTCTGCGGTGAAGCACAGCCTGAAGGCGTGGGGGGCGCCGAAGAAGTCCCCTGGCGCGACGAGGACGCCCGTGCGGGCCAGAATCGTGCGCGCGAGGGCCACGGCCCCCTGTTTCTTCTTGTAGCTGACGAGGCAGAAAGGCGCCGCTCCGAGCTCTGCAGCCACTCCGTCCGTCTCTTTCAGGAACCTGCGGACGAGGTCTGCGTTCCTGGACCGGATCTGACGGGCCCGGTCGACGAACCTCGCCCTGTTCTTCAGCACCTGGGTGGCTATCCAGAGGGAGTAGGAGGAGTCGTGGCCGCTGACCGCCCACTTCGCGTACAGGAGCTTGCGTACCTTCTGTTTGTCGGCCAGTATCCATCCTACCCTCAGCCGGCCGAGTCCAAAGAACTTCGTCATGGTGCTGCTGGTGACGACGTTGGCGCTCCGCCCGAAGTGCGTGCTCGGGCTTGCCTGGAATGTGAACTCCCCGTACGTCTCGTTGACATAGACGGTCGCGCCTGACTTCGAGCCGACCAGGGTGTCCACAACCCCCTCGTCGAGGCTCATCCCCGTGGGGTTGTTGGGGTCTGTCAGTCCGAGAATCGATCCCCGCGACCACGACCTGGCGGCCAGCGAGGTGTGCACCTTCATCCCCAGGGACGCCGGAACAGTGAACATCGGCGGATAGTTGGGGAGCGGGACCGCGGCCCTGCCGCCGGTCCCGAAGACGGAATACGCCAGGAATATCGCCTCCGACCCTCCATTGGTAGGCAGGACGTTCTCGGGCTCGACCCTGTAGAGCCGCGCCACCTCCTCGGCGAACGCCCGCTCGTGCTCGTCCTTCTGGGAGGCGAAGCTCTCGAAGGACGTGTCGACCCCCATTGCCCGCAGGCTCGGCTCGGGCAGCCCGCTGGCAGTGAGATTGTACTTCGCCGTGGGCCCTAGGCTCAAGATCCAGTCGAACAGCCTGTCGACAGAGGGCCGCATGNNCAATCCTGGCTTAATAGAGAGATTCGTCAGGAGGCCCTCGATGAGCGGAAAAGGGGATTTCGGGGCGGATCTCGCCCACACCATCCGCAGGCTCTACCAGAGGGGACTCGTGTCCGGAGTAGGCGGCAACGCGAGCCTGCTCCTCCCTGGGGGGAGGGAGATACTCATCACCCCCGCTGGGTATTTCAAAGGAGGGGTGGCGGAAGGGGACCTCGTCAGGGTGACCCTGCAGGGAAAGGTCCTGGGGAAGGGGAGGCCGTCGAGCGAGCTGGCCACCCACCTCGAAGCCTACAGGCTGAGGAAGGACGTGAGAGCGGTCGTCCACGGGCACCCGCCCACCGCCGTGGCCTTGGTGACTGCAGGCGTTCCGGTCCCGGTGATGACGCCGGAGCACGCTGTGATGATACGGAGACTCGAAGTCGTCGGATTCGCGCCCCCGGGGAAGGCTGGGGCGGAGGCCGTCAAGACCAAGCTGAAGTCGTGCGATCTCGTGGGGATAAGGAACCATGGGTTCTTCTCCCTGGGGAGCGACCTCCACGAGGCAGCCTCCAGACTGGAGGTGCTGGAGGAAAGCGCCAAGATCTACCTTGCCGGCCTTCAGGTCGGGGGAGTCTCGGGGCTCGAGGAGAGGGACCGACGAAGGGTCCGCGAGTCATACAGGCACGAATAGGATGCGCAGAGCCCGTCCCACCCGTCTGCAGTCGGACGGGGGGCTTCCGTTCCCGGATGGAACAGCAACCTAGTTAGGCAGCGCAGCGGCACGGCAGGGCGGCGGAAAGACCTTCTTCTGACTGGGCGTGGGCTCGGAGGCGCAGCTGCGAGATATTGCCGGTCGCGATCGACCTTCCAGACCGCTCTGCTGCGCTGTTCATGGCTTCTGCCAATTCCGAGTCCCACTCTGCCCCAGTAGATTGGTCGATGGGACCCGTCTGTTGATATGCGTACTTCCAAATCTCGTCCAAGTCTCGGCTGCGGAGCCGGCGCGTGGCGGGAGACGGCTACGCGATGAACCTTATGAGGACGGGCTGGTCCATCGGTCGGGCAGCTTGAGGATCGAGCACTGCGAGTACCCCGACGGGCTCCTCTACGATGTGGAGCAGGGGACCTGGGCGGAGCCCAGGGGAGACGTCATCCGAGTGGGCATCACCAGTCTCCTCTCGTTCTCCTTCGGCGTGTTCTCGGCTGTCACATTCAGGAGCATAGGGATGCCCCTGGGCAGGGGGCAGGTCATGGGCACCATGGAGGGGGCGAGGCACTTCGACGTCTTCCGCTCCCCCGTCGCTGGGACGCTCTCGGCTGTGAATGAGCGACTCGTTGAGGAGCCCTGGCTGCTGAACAGGGACCCCTACGGGGAGGGCTGGTTCGCCGAGATCAGAGTCGCCGGCGAGGAGGAAACCAGATCCCTGGGAAGGCTCCCCGAAGCCAAGCCGAGAATCGCACAGCTACTCAAGGAGCGCCACGTGCACTGCTACGCTGCGTTCCCCGACTTTGAGATATTCGACACAGGGGTGGAGTGCCAGGCAGTGCTCGCAAAGCTGAACGATCTGATCGGAAGGAGCACTCCCGGGACGGTTGTGCTTGTGGTCTCAGACGACAGCAGCGCGGACATCGAAATGGAGCGGTGGTCAGACCAGACTGGGAACTCGATAGTCGACAGGAGGAAGGAGGGCAACCTCTTCCATTTCGTGGTGAGGAAGGAGCACTGAAAGGCGGATGGGAGTCAGCGCTCTATGGGGAGCCTGACGGAGTTCCCCCACTCCGTCCAGGAGCCGTCGTAGTTCCTGACGTTGGGGTATCCGAGCAGGTACTTGAGGACGAACCAGGTGTGGGACGACCTCTCGCCGATCCTGCAGTAGGTGATTACCTCCTTCTGCGAGAGTATC
The DNA here is from genome assembly GCA_002495205.1 of Thaumarchaeota archaeon UBA183. Next base: position 4,438 of record DAEE01000050.1, read on the forward strand.
CCCTTCGCCCCGTAGAGCTTCTCCAGTTCCTCTCTCGGCTTGAACGTCCCGTCTGCGTCGTTGACGGCCTGGCCCCAGGGGATGTTGACCGCGCCCGGGATGTGGCCTCCCCGCTGCGCGTGCTCGGTAGGGTACTCTGGGGGCGCCAGTATCTCCCCGGTGAACTCCTTGGGGCCCCTGACGTCTACCAACGCCCTGCCGGCGCTGCCGATGGAGGCCGCCACCGTGTCCTTGTAGGCCCTGATGCTCTCGTCAGGGGGGGATGCGGTGAAGGGAACGCGATGGTGTGAGGGGACCTCTTTGCTGAGCGGTCTGTCCTCGATGAGCCACTTCTTCCTCCCCCCGTCCATTATCTTGAGATGCTCTACGCCATAGTATCGCAGGTCCCAGAAAGCGTAGGCGGCGAACCAGTTGTTGTAGTCCCCGTAGAGGACGACGGTGGTCTCGTTGGAGATTCCGTTGCGCCCCATCAGCGCCTCCAGCTGCGCTCTGGAGAGGATGTCGCGCCGCGGATCGTCGTTCAGGTCCTTCCTCCAGTCGAAAAGCACCGACCCCGGCACGTGCCCCAGGTTGTAGTTCGAGGAGGGGTCGTAGTCGACCTCGACGATCCTGATCTTCGGGTCGTTGAGGTGCGCCTGCACCCAAGTGGTGCTGACGAGGACGTCGGGGTTCGCGTATGCCTGATGCCGGGGCTCCTGTGCCATATTATAACATATGTTATTTCGTTCTTATTTGAATGTTACCCGGGCGCGGGAGAAACAGGAACCTCTATCGTTGATTTGGCCGGACCCCGAACTCTCCCAGCCTCTTCATCACGGTCAATGCCCTGAGGGTTATCATCTTGCTTGGGTGCCCGACCTTCTCCAGGGCAAAGGGGCGGTATCTGTTCTTGTATTCTGGCCACCACCTGGGCCACTTCCCTGCGTTCTCGTAGTCTGGGTGCACGGCGTCGAGGTTCCACCGGCCGTCGCTCCTCCTCTTCTTCTTGAGGTGGGAGACGGCCAGCCTGATCCTCCTGTCGTCGGTGTAACCAAGGGCCGTGATGAAATCCAGGCCCACGAGGATGTCGTAGTAGTAGTGGTAGGGGAAGTGGAAGCGGAACCAGGGGTCGTACCGGGCGCCCTGCTTGGACAGCTGGCGGGCGAGGTAGAACTCGCAGCCGCGCTCCACTGCTGCCTTCATGCTTCTCGTCCACTTCTGCCGCGGGTAGACTGCGAAGGCGCTCAGCCCCTCCCAGCTGTCGATGGTCCCGTTGGCCCCCCAGCAGTGCCAGCCGCCGTTCGGCTTCTGGGTCTTCACCAGCTGTTCGAAGGCGGTCCTCACCCTCGGTTCGTCGGCGTATCCGAACTTGACGAGGGCCCTGGCGGTGTTGCCCGTCAGGCAGTGCTCGCTGCTTTTTGCCCCGGGCGTATCGAAGCCGCCGTCGGCCCTGGAGTAGGTGTCCATCCAGAGCGTGCACGCCTTCGCAATGCGCGGTTCTTCCCTGGTGACCCCCAGGTCGGAGAGCGTGAGGAGCATCCAGTTGGTCGATGTGTACTTCGGTCTGTAGAGGCCCTCCTCCTTGTCGAGCCAGTTGCCTCCGGGCTTCTGCTTTGAGAGTATGTCTGCGACCCAGCCTCTTGAGGTGATTGCGCGCCTCTCGCGGTCGAGGTCCGCTTGGCTGTTGTCGCCCAGGAGGTCCCGCATCGCCAGGTATCGGACCGCTGGCTGGGAGGGCCCCAGCAGCCAGTCGACCACCTTTTGCATGCGGGCGCCTTCACCCAACGGGTCGCACCCCTACGCCCAGGTTTCCAAGGAAAGATCTGAATTCGTCCTCGGGTATCCACTCGACCTTCAGGTACTCGGCCACCTCCTTCTCCGTCAGGCCGAGCCTCCGGGCTTCCTTGACCGCCACCTTGTAGGCCTCCACCTCCGTGGGCCTGTCGATGTACTTGTAGGCCCTGTCCCAGAGCTCCTTGCCTTCGTGATGCTGCCTGATGTGGACGAGTTCGTGTATGACGTCCAGGTAGACGTCGACCTCCCTTCCCTCTTTGAGATACCTCGAGTTGATGCTGATGGAGCCCTTCTCGGCGTTGATCTTCATGTATCCGTGGCCGTCAGTGATTTCCACGTTGAGCTCGCCGAGGACCTTGTCGGTCCTGCGACCGAAGATGGACCTGACCGCCTTCACCTTCTCGAAGCCGCCGAAGACCCGAAGGAACGGGTTGGGGCCAAGGGGTGCGTTCCTTTCTATGCAGACCCCCAGATCCAACCTATGCGCGCTTTTTCTCGACGGCATTTGAGCTTTCCCTTGCGTACATCAGCTTGGTGTAGAGGTTCACGAACCCTCTGTCAAGGTAGTAGCGTTCGGACCCATCTGAAGCGAGCGACTGGAGGACAAGACTCCGCCCTTCGGCGTCCGCCATCTCTTTGGCCCTTGCGAGGAGCGTCGCGGCGACGCCCAGCCTCCTGCGCCTCGGGACTGTGCCCACGCAGTAGACCCCGGCAAGCCCCTCCGTCCTGAATAGGGCCAGGACTCCGGCCGCTTCGTGGTCGATGGTTGCCTCCAGGAGAGTGACTCCCCTCGTCTCGGGCAGGCGCCTGACGATGGGGGCCACGGAGGGAGCCAGCTCCTGGCCTCCGTAGAAGGACTCGAGGTAGGCCCTGGTCCAGCTGCCGGCAGACGGACGAGAGTTGACCGATATCCCCGTGGCGCTCTCATCCGCGATGGGTCCTCTCGATAGGAGGACGGCCATGGTGTCAACGGGCCTGTACCCGGAATCTTCGAGGGCCGCAGCGGCACCGGCGCATGAATCGAAGACCATGAACGTGGAGCCCATCCCAAGGCGGGCGAACCACTTCTCGGCCATGGCCACAGTCCTCTCCACACCCTTGCAGGCGAGGGCGCCCGCCCGGTTGAAGAATGGCTCCCTGAGGCGGTCCGAAGTCAGGAGGTAGGCCGACGGGCCGAGCCACCTGAGCCGGGCCCAGTTGGACCACCAGCGGACCTCGTTGAGCTCGAGTTCCCTTCTGCTAGGTTCCAAGCAGATCAACACCTAGGATGGACAGGGCTTCTGTCGCTGCCCGGGCAAGCTCACAGGCCTTCGCGGGGTCGCTTTTCTGTGCGGCAGCCCTGAGAGCTCTGCTGGCCCACTCCACTGCCCTCGGGGTGTCGAAGTCGTCGTCCAGGGCGCGCTCAAAGGGAGCGAGGGAGCCAGCCTCACCGTTTTCGGGCCTCGAAAAGCGCGCGGCGAGGCTCCGCATCTCCTTCAGACGCTCCTGGGCTGCCGCGAATCCAGAGAGGTCCGTCTCCCTTCTGTAGTGGGTCAGGAGGAAGTAGAACCTCAGCTCGTCGGCAGTGCAGACCNNAGCCCTGTGTGCACCCAGTACCTGACGAGGGGGTGCACTCCTGTCAGGGACTCGGCCTGTGCTATCTCCGCTTCGTGGTGCGGGTAGATCAGTTCGTAGGCGCCCCCGTGGATGTCGTACTGGGGGCCGAGGATCGGCAGGGTCACGGCGGTGTCCTGGATGTGCCAGCCTGGGGAGCCGAGGCCCCAGGGGCTCGGGTAGCGGCCCTCGATCAGCTTCTCCGGGCGCCAGAGCCCGAAGTCTGCGAGGTTCCTCTTCAGGGGCGAGAGCTCCAGGGGCCGCAGGGAGAGGTCCCGCTTCGACTGGTGGGAGAGCTTCCCCCACCTCCTGAACTTCGAAGTGTCGAAGTAGACCCACCCGCCAGCCCGGTAGGCGAACCCCTTCCGCAGCATCGCACCGACCTGTGAGATCATCTCGTCGACATGGCCCGACACCGGCTCGAAGCGGGAGACCGTGTTGATCTTCAGGCGCTTCAGGTCGCCCAAGAAGAGCGAAGACATCTGTCGGGAGTACTCGATGGGGCCTGAATTCCACTGTCGCGCTGCCCTCGTTATGGTTTCGTCGATGTCTGTTATGTTCATCAGGAAGAAGACATGGTAGCCGCGGTGGGTCAGATACCTGGTGAGGGCGTCGTAGAAGATGTAGGTTCTCGCGTGGCCGAGGTGAATCCTCGACTGTACTGTGGGCCCGCAGACGAACATGGTGACCCTCGGAGGACGTAGAGGGCGGAACACCTCCTTCTTCCCGGACAGGGTGTTGAAGAGCGCGAGACGACCCCTCAATGGGCAGCGAGGTGGCGCAGATGGGCCTGGTATTTGTTTTTGAGGTGGGGGATCGGGCAGTGTCCGGGTTGTTCTACGAGAGGGAGGTGAAGTCCCTGGATGCGGTGATCGAGGCGGTCCGCGTGCTGGACGAAGACTCGGGCATCCGGCTCATCGGAGAGCGAAACGGGAAGGAGTGCCTCGTTTTTGTGACCAGGTTCGGCCGGAAGTACACAGTGATGACCTACGGAATGAGTGGGCGGACCGGCGCGCCAGGGAGGAGGTTGGACGCGGTGGAGGTCGAAGGCGCGGACGCCGTGGCGAGGGTCATCAGGAATTCGGCCCCTCGTCGCATAAGGGCCTACGTCTACTGAACGCGCTCGGCGCCGGATTAATAGACAGGCGGGTGCACTCGGACCCCATGGACCGGCCGAAGGCAATCCATGTTGTCTATGCGGAGTGGTGCCCTCATTGCGTGCCTACGACGGTCAGGCCCATGGAGGTGAAGGCGCGGGAGCTGGGAATCCCCTGCGTTCTGCATGACATAGACACGGATGACGTGGGAGTCGCGGATGAACTTGTCAAGAAATATGGTGACTGGACTCCGGACTACCTGATCCCGCAGGTGTTCCTGGAGTACCCTGGCGGGAGGTACAGGCACGTCCTGACTGGCAACCCTCAGGGCGTCGCGCTCACAAGAGCCGCTGTGGAGGAGCTCCTGTCGAGCGAACTGCTTGCTGGGTCTAAATAGCGGGGGAGAATCCGGGTGGCCATGCCAAGCGAATCACTTGATGCTCTATACGCGAAGGTTGTCAGGAAGGTCCTGACGGACACCCTCGACGTGCGCAAAGGGGAGTCGGTGACCGTCGAGGCCTGGGACAACGGGCTGCCGTTCGCGAGGAGGGCCGTGGCCGAGGCTCGGGCCATGGGGTGCAGGGCGATTCTGATCTACGAGGACGAAGAAGCCTACGTCGAGGGGGTGAAGAGGGCCCCCAAAGATTCGGTGGGAATGATGGGGAAGAACGAGTATGGCATGCTCGCCGGGACCGACGCCTACATCTTCGTGCCTGGGCCGGTTATTGGTCCCTATTCCAATAGGCTCAGCCCGGAGGAGCGCGACAGGTCCACGAGATACAATTCGTCGTGGTACGACGCCGCGAAGGAGGCAGGGCTCCGGGGAGCGAGGCTCTCCTACGGGTTCGTGGGGAGGGAACTGGCCAAACTCCTGGGGAAGAGGATCGACGACGTGGTCAGGGGGCAGCTGAAGGCAGCCCTCGTGGACTACGGCAAGATCGCACAGAGCGCCAAGAGCGCCTCGGCTCCGCTGGTCGACGGGGCAGCAGCGACCCTGTCATCAGGGAAGAGCAGGCTGAGGTTCACGCTGAAGGGGGAGCTCGACGTCCAGGACGGGATCGTGGATGAGGAGGACCGGAAGACGGGGAACAACATGGCCTACGTGCCCCCGGGGCTCGTGACAAAGGAGGTCGACCCTCGGAGCGCCAACGGGCGGGTTGCCATGGCCGGATCATTCACCAAGTACGGGGTCATAGCCCGCGCCGAGCTGGAATTCAGGGACGGGAAGCTGGTCGGATGGGAATCAGGCGACGCAAGGCTTCAGAAGCTGCTCGCGTCGGTTCCCGCGGACGACAGGAGGCTGACCCTCCTTGGAGTCGGGCTGAACCCGGCTATGGCCTACGGCTACGGTCAGGACAGGTTCGTGAAGGGCGCCGTGACTCTGGCAGGCTTCGGGTTCACTGGACTGGTGGACAAGGGGCGGCTGACTGTGGGGTCCTCTAGCCTGCCGTAGGCCCTCGGTTCGGCACCAGGTTCAGCCCTGGCAGTCGTACCAAGGTCTTTGAACTGAACCTAGCTCCTGCCGCGTCCCCGTCGGATCATTCCCGCCACCTCGAGGACGTCACCGTGGCCGCGGGTGAAGTCTTCCGCCTTCAGGCTCGCCAGGGGCTTGAATGCCAGCTCGCTGAACCATTCAGGACGGGCGAGCTTCGAGGCAACCCTGTCAGGAACCCGGGCCCCATAGAGGAAGCACAGGTCCCAGTGGGGCGGCTCCTTCTCGTCCCTCACGTCTCCTGAGACGTGAGACTGGACGTCCAGGAGGGAGATCCTGCTGGCCGGGATGTTGAGCCCGACCTGATCCTTTACGATGCTGCGCGCCGCTTCCAGAGGAGACTCGTACCAGTGCAGGTGCCTTGCCGGCAGGACGTACTTGCCGCTTCCTGCGTAGACCGGGGCGCGGCTCGGTCCGACCAGGAACCTCTCCACCCAGATCTCCGGGCGGCCCATCTTCCCGACCAAGATCTTCCGCCCGTTCGTCATGGCGACAAAGGACGACAGGCAGGTGCCGCCAGGCGGCACGTTCTGCTCCGAGAATAGCGCCTTGCTCTTTGACAGGTCGACCATGGCGAGACTGTTCGTCCAGGAGCTCTGTTAAACCTTGGGTGATTCCGCGCTCCGAAGCCCGCGGTCGACGCGGCGGCGTTGGACGCCGATTGGAAACGGGGTGTTGCGCGACATCCGTAAATAGCCGTCAGAGGAGAAAGCCGTGTGCGCACTTCACGGAGTGCTATCGCACGCACTTCCGTTGTGATTATCGTCGTCGTAATCCTGGCGGTCGCGGCCGTTGCTGCTTACTTCGCCACCGCTGGCTCGAGCCCGTCGAACCCCGGTTCCAGCTCGACCACCTCGTCCACCACCACCTCCTGCTGCACCAGCACGTCCACTTCGAGCACGTCTTCCACGAGCACCGCTCCAGCGAGCGGCACGCTGACCGTTGAAGAGCAGGACCAGCCCGACTCCCTCGACCCCGCTGTCACCTACGTCACACCAGGCTGGGAGGTCGTGGACCAGATCTACCAGGGCCTGGTCACGTACAACGGAACCAGCATTACCTCCTTCGAGGGCGTCCTCGCGAGCAGTTGGACGATCTCGCCTGACGGGATGAACTACACCTTCCAGCTCAGGCATGGGGTCACCTTCAGCAACGGCGACCCGTTCAACGCCTACGTGATGTGGTACTCGGTCTACAGGACCATCGTCATGGCGCAGTCCCCCTACTGGATACTGAACCAGAACCTGGCTGCGGGGAACGGCCGGAGTCTCAACGTGACCGACGCCATGCTCAACTCGATCAACTACTTCCAGCCTTCGGCCTCCAACCTGACCGTGATGACGAACCCAGAACAGTCGGTGCAGGTGATCAACGCGAGCGAAATCCAGTTCAACCTGGGGTACGGAACCAACGGGATGGTGCCCTACTCTCAGTTCCTCGCGACCCTGGAGACTCCGATGGCGGCTGCGGTGGACCCGGCCTATGTGCTGGCGAACGGAGGGGTGATGGCGGGGCAGAAGAACGGGTTCATGACCAGCAGCCCCATGGGGACGGGGTTCTACGAGCTCCAGTCCTGGGTGCCCAGCCAGAGCGTCAGCCTGATGAAGAATCCCAACTACTGGGGAGACAGCCTCCCGCAGTCGGAGCTCAACAACGCCATCTCTCCCGCGATAATCCAGAACGTCGTAATCTACTTCAAGCCCTCAGCGGCAAGCATCGCCGACCTGCGCTCGGGCAAGGCCCAGATGATCTTCGTCCCAGTCACCTACTACAACGTGACCCACGGGCTCCCGGGGATAACCACGAACATCCTGGGTCCAGCCTTCGGCTCGGCCGAGGCTGTGACGTACCTGTACATGGACCCCCTCGCGTTCGCTCCGTTCAACGACACCCTGGTGAGGGAGGCGATATCCTACGGCATCAACTACGGGGCCATAGTCAGCGACGTCTTCGCAGGGAACGCGATCCAGTGGGTGGGGCCCGTGCCGCCAGGGTTCCAGGACTACAACCAGTCCGTCGCAGGCATCAGCCCGTACCAGTTCAACGCGACGAAGGCCGCGGAGTTGCTCGCCCAGGCGGGATACGTCGCCAAGCTCCCTGACGGGACGAAGCTGAACCCCTCGGGGAACGCCTTCCCCACTGTCAACTTCCTATACGACTCGGACTCGCCCACAGATGGAGAGGCTGCCCAGATAATCGCGAGCAATCTTGGCTCCATTGGGATACAGGTGAACCTCTCGCCGCTCCCCTACGCGACCTACACCAGCGTGATCTACTCCTCGTCCACCAACTCCACCCAGTATCCGATGGGGATAGGGTACTACAGTGAGGACTACACGGCGAGCATAGACTACGTCTACTACTTCACGTCCGACAATTACATCGGGACGTCGAACTACAACGACCCCAGCGCCATTGGCTGGACGTTGAACGCGTCAGCTTCGTCCAACAACTCCGCGGTGATCTCTGACTTCGCGAGCATCACCAAAGCCATGTACTCCAACTACACG
>DAEE01000050.1:12943-22001 GCA_002495205.1 Thaumarchaeota archaeon UBA183
GCGGGAAGGACAAGGAACGGTCACCCTCAGGGACTTCGGAGTCTACCTAGGCAAGAGGCTCGTAGGCTCGCTGTTCGTCCTGCTGGGGGTGGCGCTGATCGTATTCATCATCTCCCACGTGCTGAGCCCCAACCCCGCGCTGCTTTGGGCGGGACCCAAGGCCCGCCCAGAGACCATCCAGGCCGTGACAGCCGAGTACCATCTCAATCAGCCTCTGCTGAACCAGCTCTACTTCTACTTCCAGAGCCTTCTGACGGGGAACCTGGGGACAGACCCCCAGACCGGGAGGCAGATCCTTTCCGAGATCATGTTCTACGCGCCCAACACTCTGGAGCTGGTCCTGGCCAGCATGGTGGTCATAGTCGTGCTGGGGGTCGGGCTGGGGTACGTCTCAGGGATGAGGTACGGGACGAAGGTTGACTCGGGGATCAGGACCTTCTACCTCGTTACCTGGTCCACCCCCTACTACCTGGGGGCCCTCGTCTCTGTCCTCGTTTTCTCAAGCTATGTCCCGATCTTCCCCTCGGGGGGGAACGGCTCCGTCGGGGTCAGCTACACCCCGATCACAGGCATGTTCGTCCTTGACACCCTGCTGGAAGGGAACTGGGGCGCCCTGCAGTCGGGGATCTACCACCTGGTCCTCCCGGCCGCGACGCTGGCGCTGCTGAGCTTCGGCATCGTCCCCAGAATAATGAGGTCCTCAATACTCGACACGAGGTGGTCGACCCATGTGAAGGCCGCCCAGGCCAGGGGGCTCGAGGAGGGGGAGGTCAGGCGGAAGCACATACTGAGGAACGCCCTCATCGACACCACCACGGTCGTGGCCACCACCTTCGGGTGGCTGTTCTCGGGGACCATAATCGTCGAGCAGATATTCGCCTGGCCGGGCATCGGGCAGTTCTCCTACAATGCCATAATCTCGGCGAACTACCCAGTGCTCGTAGCCTGCGTCCTCGTCTTCACAGTGGGGGTCATAGTCGCCAACTTCATCGCAGACGTGGTCTACACCGTCCTTGACCCTAGAATCACGCTGGGGGAGGGAGGATGAGCGAGTACAGGCGCCTCCTCAGGCTGCTTACGTCCAACTACCTGTCCCTGTTCGGGCTGGTCACCGCTGTCATATTCGTCGTAGTCGCCTTCCTTGAGTTCGTGACTGCGGGCGCGATCACCCCCTACAACCCGTACACGCCGAACTTCACAGCGGCGAACCTGGCGCCGTCGCTGGTGCACCTCTTCGGGACCGACTTCGAAGGCAGGGACATCTTCTCTCAGGTGGTCGCGGCCCTCCCGGTCGACATTGGGATCTCGGTGATGGTCGTCGTGGCCTCGGTGGCCATCGGCATAGTGCTCGGCACCCTCGCTGGATACCTGCGCGGCGCCTTCGACGAGGTGATAATGAGGCTGACCGACATGTTCCTCGCCTTCCCCCAGATCATCATGAGCCTGGCCATAGCCGCGACGCTCGGCCCGAGCCTTCTGAACGTCACGCTGTCCCTGATCGTCGTGTGGTGGCCCGCCTACGTCAGGCTGGTCAGAGGGGCCGTCCTCGCCGTCGCCGCGGAGGACTACGTCGCGGTCTCAAAGTCTCTGAACTCCTCCTTCCTCTACATCGTGAGGAAGGACGCCCTCCCCAACGTCCTCCCCAGCGTGCTGGTGTACGCGACCACGGACATCGGGGCGGCGATGCTGACGCTCTCGACCCTCGGCTACCTCAACGTGGGGATACCCGCGACCCTTCCGGAGCTGGGGAAGATGGTCTCCAGCGTGACCTACAACCTCTACCTCTATCCGACGCAGGTGCTGATACCCGCGCTGGTCGTGATGGTGATGGTCGCCGGGTTCAGCTTCCTGGGCGAGGGGCTGAGGGAGTCTCTGGATGTGAAGCTCAGGCCGCACATCCTGATCAGGGGGCGCGGTCTGGGGAAGCTCGGGGACCCCCAGCCGAAGGAGGCCCCAGGGCCTGGTCCGGCCCCTGCCTCGCAGTGAGCTCCCGGACGGGGACAGGCAGCAGAGGCTTCTCCGGAAGCTTCGCCACCTCAGGGACCCTCATCTGCTCGAGGCGCTGCAGGCCCTCCTCGTAGAGGAAGCAAGACACGAGGTGCCCCGACCCCAGGTCAACNNCATCTGTCGAAGACGGACTTGCAGACCAGGCGGTAGCGGCATCCCGTCGGCGCAGGCCTGTGCTCCGTTATCGCGGCCTCCTTGGAGGCTGCCCTCCCCAGCGTCAGGACGTTGGAGATCAGCTTCTGGGAATACGGGTGCTTGGGCTCGGCCGCTATATCTCTGACCTCTCCCGTCTCCACGAGCCTGCCGTAGAAGAGGACGCCGAGCCTGTGGCTGACGTACTTGATGACGTTGATGTCGTGGGTGATGAACAGGTATGACATGTCGAGCTCGGACTTCAGCTTCTTCAGCGTGTTCAGGACCTGGGCCTGGATGGACACGTCCAGGGCGCTGGTCGGCTCGTCGAGCACCAGCAGCTTCTTGGGGACCACCAGGGCTCTGGCCAGGCTCACCCTCTGTCGCTGCCCGCCGCTCAGCTCGCGGGGGTGCCTGGGGAGCAGGTCGGCTGTGACTCCGACCAGCTTCGTGACGAAATCGATCCGCTCGCCGTACTTGTCCTTGGGATAGGCCTTGGAGGCCACCAGTGCCTCGGAGACTATCTCCCTGACCGTGAGCCTCGGGTTAAGAGACCTGACCGGGTCCTGGAGGACTATGCCCACGTTCTGCCTGAGGTAGGCGACGTCCTTCCTGTCGGTGAAGTCGATCTCCTTGCCGAGGAGCCTGACCGTCCCCGACGTCGGCTTGTAGAGGCCCACCAGGACCTTGGCTAGTGTGGACTTGCCTGACCCCGTCTCCCCCGTCAGCCCGAAGGTCTCCCCCTCCCTGATGGAGAGCGAGACGTCGTCGAGGGCCTTCACCCGGGCCCCCTCCCTGAAGACGCTGGTCCTCCTCTTTGACCTGAAGCTGACCGTCAGGTGCTCAATCTCGATCGTATTTCCCATTGGCTCCATCCACCTTCCAGCAAGCTGCCTGCCTTCCTTCCATGACCTCGATCAGCGGCGGCTCCTCCGCCCTGCAGACGTCCTTGGCGTAGGGGCACCTGGGGTTGAACCTGCACCCCGCCGGGAGCTTCGCCGGGTTCGGGGGCTCTCCGAGCTGGACGGGAAGCGGGGGCGAGTCTTCGTATCCTTCCGGGACGGAGGCGATGAGGGTCCGGGTGTAGGGGTGCAGCGAGTCCTCCAGGACACCCCGGGTCTTCCCCGCCTCCACGATCCTCCCGGCGTACATGATGTAGAGCCTGTCGCAGACCTGGGAGGCGATGGTCAGGTCGTGGGTGATGTAGAGGAGGGTCCCCCCTGCCTTCTTGAGGTCGCTGAGCATGAGGAGGATCCTGTTCTGGACGTAGGCGTCCAGGCCGGTGGTCGGCTCGTCGGCTATGAGCAGCTTCGGCCTTTCGATGATCGACATGGAGATGGCGACCCTCTGGCGCATGCCCCCAGAGAGCTCGTGGGGATACTGCTCGAGCACCTCTTCGGGCTTGTCGATGCAGAGGTCTCTCAGGAGGCCCACCATCACGTCCCTCGGGGCCGACTCGACCCCCTGCGCCTTCTCTATGGCCCTCCTCCTCTGGACCTCGATGGACTCCTCGATCTGGGACTGGACCTTGTAGACTGGGTTGAGCGAGTCCAGCGGCTCCTGGAAGACCATGCTTATCCCCGTGCCTCGGACCTTGGACATCTCCTCGGGCTTCAGCCTCAGGAGGTCGCGCCCTTCGAACACCACGCTCCCGCTCGTTATCTCCGTGGGGGGAGAGTCGAGCAGCCCGAGGATCGCAAGGCCCAGGGTCGTCTTCCCGGATCCGCTCTCTCCAACAATGCCCACCACTTCGCCCCTCTGCACGTTCAGCGAGACTCCGTCGAGTATCCTGACGCGGCCGTCGATGGTCACGAAATCTACCGAGAGATCCTCCACTGAAAGTAGGTCCTGCTCGTTCTTTTCTGCTTCGCGTTGCGACTGGCGGCCGGCCTGAACTGTTGCGCTCGTGACCAACCGGATGCGGTTTTCTCCGATTTTTTCTTCCGAGCCACGAGTATTAACGCTTTATGAATTCGGGCGACGCAGGACGATTCCCCTCCCGGCTGCCGGTGGTTGGCGGGTTCTGCGTCAGGGGAACCTGTCGGGCCTCAGGGTTCCCTTGGGGTCCAGCGCCTGCTTGAGCCTCTTGAGCAGGGCGGTCGGGACCTCGTCCCGGGCGTAGGCGCGCTTGAGTATGCCGACGCCGTGGTGGTGGGAGATCGTGGCGTCGTGGGTCTTCGTGATCTTGGCCATGGCCTCCCAGATGGCCCAGTAGATGTCAGTGTTCGGCTCGAAGAGGATCGTAAGGTACAGGCACGCCCCCTGGTCGTAGATGTGAGAGAGGTGCGCCCCGACCCCTCCCACGCCCTTGACCTCCGCCAGGGTGATCATGACGTCCGCGTACATGTCCACCACTCTGCTCCACTTGGAGGCGACCTCGATGGTCTCGATGGTGTACCCCAGCTTCTTCACTGTCTCCATGTCGTCCCGGAAGTTGAACCTCTTCTCGAGCCATCTGTCGACCAGGGCAGGGTCCGCGGGGGATGAGCCGTCCTTCAGCTGCGCCGAGACCTCCTCCTTGAGGTCCTCCATTATCTTCGACGACTTCGCGTGGTAGATGAGAAGCATTATCGGCCTGTTTGTGGCGAACTGGAACGAGGACTCGACCTCGTTGTAGAGCCTGCAGACCGCAGGCCTGACGTCCAGCTCCATGAGCTGCTTGGCAGCCGCGACGCCTGCCTCGAAACTTGCCATGGTGTAGGCGGACTTCCATTCGTGGTTGGGGAGCTTGTGGATTCTCAGCTCCGCGGCCGTGATGATCCCGAAGGACCCCTCGGCGCCCAGGAAGAGCCTGCTCAGGTCAGGCCCCACCGACGACCTCGGCGCTCCTCGCTTGCGGGTCCACGTGACTTCCCCGGTCGGCAGCACCACCTCGAGCCTGATCACCGAGTCCTCGACCCCGCCGTAGAGGCTGCTGTACTGGCCCGTCCCGAGGGTGGAGACGTACCCTCCGACCGTGACCAGCTCCAGCGACTGGGGGAACTGGAAGAGGGAGAACCTCTTCTCGCCGAGCTTCGCCTCCACGCTCTTGAGCTTCGCCCCTCCCTGGACGGTCACAGTCCTGTTCAACTCGTCCAGGTCGAGGATCTGGTTCATCCCCTGCATGTCGACTATGATGCCTTTGGAGGGGATCGAGGCCCCGGTCACGGAGCTCCCTCCCCCGTGGACGTAGAGCGGGACCCCCTTCTCTGAAGCGAAATTGACCACGGCGGCCACCTGGTTGACGTTGGTCGGCTTGACTGCGGCTATGGCGCTGCCGAGAGGCTCGTCGCTGATCCAGGTGAGGGGCCACCAGTCCTTCAGGTAGGGCCCGACGTCCCTGGTCACTCGGCCAGGTAGGACCCCTTCGAGCTCCTCAGCAATCCTGTCAGGTTCTTCCATTTCTGGTACTCCTCCTCGAGCCTTGCGTCTCCAGACTCGGCAAAAGCCTCCCTTTCTCTCTTGGCCTTCAGCAGGTCATCCAGCGATGCGCTCCCTGCCGCGACGAGCTGGAGCATGGCGAGGCCCCTGGACGTGGCCTCAAGTTCGGCGTCCCGCTCCAGGGCGGTCTTGGTGGCCGCAGAAATCGTCCTCAGCAGGGAGTCGGACCTGGACAGGCCCCCGTCCGCCCGGAGAATCCGCAGCCGCTCCCGGGACTCCTCGAGGACAAGCCTGACGTGGAAGGCGATGGACTTCAGGAGTCCGGACGCGATCGTCGCCCTGTCGGAGCCCAGAGACAGGCCGGCAATGACGCCCTTCGCGTTCGGAATGCGGGGGACCTGGAGGCCGGACAGGGCTGGGATGAAAATGGCGTCGCCGCTGGGCTTGACCTCCAGGTCGGAGTAGTCCCGGAGGAGCCCCATGGCCAGCATGGTGTCCACGGCCCTCCCGGTGGTTGGGAGGTACCCCTCGACCCCGAACCAGACCCTCCCCCTGTGCTTGAGCAGCACGAGCGGGATCAGGTCCCCCCTGCGTGCGAAGCCGGCGGTGGGGACGTCGACGAAGGTCCCGGTCCCGTTGGTGACCTTCCCTATGCCTCCCTCCAACGCCCCCTCGGCCACGCTGGCTGCCTGCTGGTCCGCGATGAGCGCGTTGACCTCCATCCCGCCGTAGGAGCCGATGGTCTCGGCGTTCTCTACCAGCTGCGGCGTCTCCATCCTGAGCTTGAAGAGGGACTTCACTATCCCGATCTCTTTCATCGACCGGGGGTCGACAACGCCCGACAGGCAGGCGTTGGTGGCGTCTGAGACGAACTTGCCTGCGAGCCTGTAGGCGAGGTAGGAGTCCACGGTCCAGAGCATAGTCCCGTCAGGGAGCGAGGGGTTCAGCTCCCTGAGCCTGAGGAACTTCAGCACCGGGGAGTAAGGAGAGATGATCAGGTCGAAGGGCGGGATTCTTCCCAGCAGCTTCACGTGGGCGGGGAGGCGCCTGTAGGTGGCAGCGCTTCCCCTGTCCGTCCAGGTCACGATGGGGGTCAGGGGCTTCCCCTCCCTGTCCCAGGCGACGGTCGACGCCCTGTAGGTAGCCAGCCCCAGGGACTTGGCGCCCAGCTCCTTCCCCTTGTCCGCCAGGTGCCTGACGGCCTGGAAGAGCGCCTCGGCGTCCTGGAGCCCGTCGGCGCCCACGGGGACGCTGAGGGCNNACGTCGACGCATGCGTAGCGCCCCTGGCTCATGGGACCGACCCCTCGACCATGGCGACGACCATCTCGGCGATCGCCGGGGCAGCCGTGAGCCCCGGGGACTCGATGCCCACGAGGTTGACCACCCTGTTGGCCGCGTCGAAGTCGACTATGAAGTCCCGGGTGGGAGAAAGAGGGCGCACCCCTGTGTAGACCCTGACCAGCTTCCCCTCCTGCCTCAGCAGGGGACGGAACTTCGCCTGGAGCAGTGCCAAGTCTTCGTCCGTGTAGGCGCGCTCCTCCTTGGAGCCGGCCACCCTCAGCGTCGGACCGACGATGGTCGTGCCGTCCGTGGCCGGGATGATCGCGCCCCCCTTGGTCCTGGAGCCGATGCTGAGCGGGAGCGGAGCGACTATGCACTTCAGGTCCAAGCCCGAGTAGACTGCCATGACGCCCAGCCCTGGCTCGAGCCTCCCCAGGTCCCTGCCGAGCATCTTTGAGACGTCGTCGGAGTAGAGGCCGGCGGCGTTGACGACGAACTTCGCCTTCACGTCCCCGCCCGCGCTCCTCAGGAGGGTGCCCCCCGGCTGCGGTTGGCAGGAGGTCACCTGGCGGCCGAACCTGAAGACTGCGCCCTGCTCCTCCGCAGACTCCTTCAGCCCGGAGACCAGCGACTGCGCGTCGACTGCCCCGTAGCCGTGGACGACGACCCCCGCTGACACTTCGTTGGCGAGGAGCGGCTCGAGCATGCGCAGGCGGCTGCCGCGCATCAGCTGGACGCGGAACTGCCCCCGGAGCTCGAGCTTCAGGTAGAGGTACACGAAGAAGAGGATGGGGACCCTGAGCCACCCCCTCACCACGATCAGGGAGGGGACGCGGTTCAGCTTGACCCCGAGTTCGCGGCAGAGGTCGTCGTACTTGGCGTTCCCCTTCCTCGCAAGCCTGCTCTTCAGCGAGCCGAATGGGAGCTGGACGACGTGGACGACGTTCGCCTGCCCCGAGGTGATCCCCTTCCCCGGCTCCGCCTCCTTCTCGAGCACGACGACCCTCTTGCCGAGCCTGGAGAGGGAGCGGGCAATTGTGAGGCCGATGACTCCGGCGCCTATGACTGCGACGTCCGCTTCTTCTGGGGCGTCAGCCACAGGGCGTCACCAGGTCATCTCGGCTTGTAGGCTGCCAGCGGAGTGGCGAGCAGCTTCTCCACGCTCGCCCTGTGGAAGTTGTTCATGGTGCAGAAGGGGATGACCCTGGCCCCGAACTTCGCGTCGGGGACGAGGTAGTGGATGGCGCACTTGTGCACCCTCTGGAAGTCGAAGTTGTACGAGTCCATGAAGTGCATGTCCCCTATCATGAGCACCTTCCTCATGAACTCCCCGGTCCCCTCGTAGTTCCCCCTGAGGAGGATGGGGGTGATCATGTCCCTCTTCAGCTTCCAGTCAGTGTTCCTGAGGACCCCCCACAGGCCCCTGAGCGTTCCGGTGAAGCGCCCGCTCCTGCTGGCCCTGTCGAGAGACGAGTAGAGCCCCTCGGCGTTCATGTGCCTGGTTATCGGGTCGAAGGTTACCCTGCCGCCGCTCCTGTTGACGTAGACGAGGGTGGCCCTCCCGCACTGCGAGTGGGTCGAGAACCTGTCGTAGTGGTCCCTCTTCCCCCTGACAAGCTCGATGTAGCTCGCCAGAGGGACCTCCACGGGGATGGGGTAGAAGTCGCTCGCCTTCACCTGCCCCCCGGTCTGCCTCTCGACCCCGTTCACCACGTCGGCGTTCGTTATCCTGACCTCCCGTATCCTGTTCCTGTCCATTCTCCCGGCCATGGAGACAGGCTGGAAGTTGACGCACCTCACCACGTCCGAGTTCTCCCCGGCGTAGCGCAGGATGTCCCCCATCTGGCCGTCGTTCAGGCCGCGCTGGAGGGTGACGACGAGGACTAAGCTCTCGAAGCCGGCCTTCCTTGCGTTGTTGGCCACGTTCAGCTGGCGCCCTGTGTAGTACTCTGCGAGCTTCCTCCTCCCTTCGGTCGACATGGACCGACCATGATCGTCGCTCGTCGGGACCCGGGCAGGTATCCTCGGGTCGGGAGTGAGACCGTCGAACTGCAGGTACAGCGTGGACACGCCTGCGTCCATCAGCGTCTTGAGATATCCGGCCCCGGTGGCCGGGTCGCCGACCTTCAGGCCGTTGGTGTTCACCTCGATGTGGTTGATGCCGTGGCGCTTGACCAGCCTTATGATCTCAGGGAGGTCGTCCCTGACGGTGGGCTCGCCCCCCGAGAGCTGGAGGGCGTGGATCCCCTTGGGGAAGTTCACCCTCGTCGCCGTTTC
>DAEE01000024.1:0-2157 GCA_002495205.1 Thaumarchaeota archaeon UBA183
ATCGTCCGCCTGGCGCTCAGCGGAGCCCACCAGGTCCAGCCCAGCATCAACTGGATCGACGGCATTGCCTTCTTCATAGCACCCATGCAACCCACTGAGGAGGTAGTCCGGGAGAACCTCGCCGGAAGGGTTCACTACGCCAGCGTCCTCTTCACAAGGGCTGAGTATCAGCCCCAGGTGGCCGTCAAGATCGGCAGCCAGGACTTCACTGTCAGGCTCCGCAAGGCCGGGGACAACCCCACACTCGTGGAGCTCGCCTCATTCCTGAAGAACTTCAAGCGGCCGAAGCAGCCCTGACCCTCAGAAGCATCCGCGCTTGCACAATTAAATGACGCTCCCCTCATAGCAGGCGGCGAAAGCCATGTCCAAGCTCGGAGACGCGAAAACCCTGGGCGGCATCGGCGCAATCCTCCTCCTGATTCCCGGCATCAGCATCATAGGCTACATCCTGATCCTCATCGCCACGAAACACGTCTCTGACGAACTGGGCGACAAGTCCGTCTTCAACAACATGCTCTACGCCGTAATCAGTGGAATCGTGGGCGTCGCGGCTGCGGCGTTCATCATAGTGACAGGGGCAGTGTTCAGCGCGGTCACGTTGGCGGCATCGGCCATAGCAGGAATAGCGGTCGGGCTCGCGATCGCCTGGGTCGCCCTCATCATATCTGCGATCTTCATCAGACGCGCCTACGACACCATGGCCACCAGGCTCAACGTGGGTTCCTTCAGGACAGCGGGCATCCTCTACTTGATCGGCGCCATTCTGACCGTCATCCTCGTCGGCTTCCTCGTCCTCTTCGTGGCCGCAATCTTCCAGATCATTGCATTCTTCGGAATTCCGGATTCAGTGCCAGGCATGCAGGCACAGCCAATGGGAGGGGCACCATACCAGCCTGTGGGCCCCGCGGCCCCCCAGCCGGGAATGAAGTTCTGTCCGAGCTGCGGTGCCCAGCTGGCTGCAGCCGCCACCTTCTGCTCCAAGTGCGGGACAAAGCAGCCCTAGCTCTCGGCCCACTCCGCATTTTTCGTCGGACCCAGGGCGAGCTCTGCCCCGTAGAGTCACCTCTTCCAAACCACGCGCATTGAGATGGCGTAGCTCACAGGATAGGCGGCAATCGCTCCTACCACGTTCCCGATCGCCGGGGAGAGGGCGAGCGCTGCGAGGAGCGCCAGCTGCACCCCTATGGTGATCGCGCTTCCGAGCGCGTAGACAGCTTCGAACTTGCCGAGCCGGACCAGCGTGCCCCGCCAACCCTTGCGGCGGCTTCCAGCCAGGTCCCTGACCGTGGTCTTCTCGTTGACGAAGAACCCGACGACCACGCCAACGACAGAGGCTACGATGTCGAGCGACACCAGGGAGGGCGAAGTCGCGAAGTTGCTCGGGAGGTTGGCGTTCCCGTACATCGCGTACAGGCCAGCCACCAGTATCGCTTCCAGGACCAAGAACCCTGCTATGCCCGCCAGGCCGAACTGGGCCAGCCTGAAAATTCCGTACTTCCTGTCCAGCTCCCTGACCTTCGCGCTCAAAGCAAACTCACTTCGCGGCGGCCCGGGCTGCAGGGGGCCCGCTCGCAGCTCGATGCGGCCCTGGGTGGGGCAATCACTTTCAGTCTCCCCTGTCCCTTCCTGGCTCCCTTAAGCCTGACCGCCGTTATCTACCGAGGCCGCCCCAGAACTCCCGTTGGCCCTCTCGCTCGCCCCATCACGGCAGGCGCTCGCAGGACGACCGGGCGGCAGGCTGGCAGTCCGTGAGGTCAGGTGCAACACGCTCCTTCACGAGATGCGGTACAGGGGTTCGACCGGCTATACTGCCAATCTGTACAGAGGGTGCACACACGGCTGCGTATACTGCTACGCCCCGTCACTTACGCACGACGAGCGGGGATGGGGGACCTACGTCGACGCCAAGGTGAACGCGCCGCAGGTCCTCGACAGGGAGCTCAGGGGGACGAGGAGGGACGAGGTCTTCCTCTCCAGCGCCTCGGACCCCTACCAGCCGGTCGAGGCGAGATACAGGATAACCAGGCGCTGCCTCGAGGTCCTGCACAGGCATGGGTTCCCTGTTTCAATCCTGACCAGGTCGCCCCTGGTCCTCAGAGACGTCGACCTCCTGAAGACGTTCGAGTGGGTGAGGGTCGGGATGTCCATCACCTCGGT
>DAEE01000024.1:2225-3647 GCA_002495205.1 Thaumarchaeota archaeon UBA183
AGCGAAGCAGGAGTGTCGTCTGTTTCCTTCGGGGTCCTCAGGTTCGATGGATACGAGGAATCCAGGAAGATGTTCGAATCGAGGGCGGGCATATGCACCAGCGAAGCACTGTCAGGCAAGGACGAAGCCGTCTCTCGATTGTCGGAGCTGGTCAGGAAGTACTCCATGGTCCCGAATTACGAGACGCCCAGGTGGAGCAAGGACTCCATGCCCTCGCTCGACGACTACCAGCGAGCACGAACGCACCTCGCCGCATCGGGCCAGATTAATTAGGAACAGTCACAGGCAGGTAGCCATGGCCCTTGACCTCCCTGCGGGGAAAATCGCCAGGCCGATAATCACCATCGACGAGCAATCGACGATAGTCGACGCCTCGAAGAAGATGGCCAAGAACAAGAGGGGGAGCATCGTGGTCACACGAAAGGGCTCGACAGTGGGCTTCCTCACCGAAAGGGACGTCCTGAAGAGGGTGGTGGCGAAGGGCCTCTCCCCGCGCACCGTCAAGGTGAGGGACGTCATGACCAAGGCACCGGTGACAGTCGACAAGAGCAGGCCTCTTCGCGAAGCCATCGACCTGATGAACAGGAAGGGGGTCAGGCGGATGCTCGTGACCGACAGGGGGAAGATCGTCGGCGTGTTCACCCTCAGGGACATCGTTCGCTATATGAGAATCTGCGTCCAGTGCGGCAAGGAGATCAAGTCCATCCTCGAGACCCCCGCCCCTGACCTCTTCATCGAATGTGAGTGCGGCTCGAGATACCACAAGGCGTGCGCAGAGACGGTCGTAAATTGCGTTACATGCGCCCGGACACTGGTGACAAACGTGGTCTATCCCGAGCCTTCGGAGACCTTTGCAGGGTAGGGCCAGTCACCGATAAATAACCACCCTTCCAAATCGCCCGTTGAATGAACACAGGCTATGCCGTTGCCGTGCTGGGAGTTCTGGGCATCATCCTAGGTGCCGCGATGTACGCGATACCATGGCACAGGACCATCGGCCTCGGCGGTGTGGGCCTCGGAGCAATCCTCCTTGTCGTGGGAGTGTGGATTGCGCGTAACATGAAGCCGAAGGCAGTGCCCCAAGCGGGCCAGCCCGCGAAGCCATAGGCATCCGTCGAAAAGCCAGCGTCCCACCCCCGTATCCATTAGGCTCAAGGTGTATACACCTCGACGGAGCGACGATTTTTGGAAGTGCTGACCGATGATGAGAGAGGTGCGCCTGCACGGGAGGGGAGGCCAGGGGGTCGTCTCCGCCGCCCAGCTCATAGCTGACGCCGCCGTCCTTGAAGGGAAGTACGTCCAAGCATTTCCCGAATTCGGCGCTGAAAGGTCCGGGGCCCCGATCGCGGCCTACGCGCGGCTGAGCGACGCCCCCATAGAGATTCACTCCTTCATCCGCAACCCCGACGTCGTCATGGTCGT
>DAEE01000023.1:0-2817 GCA_002495205.1 Thaumarchaeota archaeon UBA183
GGGGACGAGACCAGGGTCGCGCCTTTCACCTTCTCCCTGTTGATTTCTGGGATCGAGAAGACAAACTTCTCGAGGAGGTCGGGGCGCGGATGTTCGTAGCCGTACCAGCTGGGGTACTGCCCCCTGTCGCTGAGCCGGAAGTCGGCGCTCAAGTCGACGACCTTCAGTCCTGCGTCTGCGAGCTGCGGGACAATCTTCACTGACTCGCCGTGGGGGAGTGCGGCGAAGACCAAGTCGCAGGAACTGGTGAGCTTCGACGGGTCGAGCTGCGTGAACTGCAGCTCCGTCACCCCGCGGAGGTTCGGGTGGACCCTGAAGACGTACTCCCCGGCGTACTTCCGTGCCGTCGCGGCCGTGACCTCGACCTCGGGGTGCTGCAGAAGGAGGCGGAGGAGCTCCCCTCCGATGTACCCGGAAGCTGCCAGTACTCCGACTCTCACCATGCTACTTCCTCGCCACCTGAGCGACGTACTTGATGAGCTGGGCAGGGATGTCCGTGTCCACGGCCGACTGAGCCCCTTTGAACTCTACAGTGTTGTTCACCTCATGGATCAGATATCCCGCCTCCGGCTCCATGGCGTCCACTCCGAGGATTCCCCCGCCGACCGCCTCCGCGGCCTTCAGGATCATCTCCCTCAGCTCGCTGTCGGGCTTGAACGCCTTTGAAACTGCGCCGCGGGCCACGTTTGTCCTCCACTCCCCCGGCGGTGCGATCCTGTGGACGCAGGCGACTATGGCTTCCCCTGCCACTATTGCCCTGATGTCCCGGGGGGGTCTCCTGACGTACTCCTGCAGGTAGTACATGTGCTGCTCCTGTGGATTGGCCAGCTCCTCCTTGTACTCTATGAACGACTGGAGGGTGCTCCTGTCAGGGACGACCGTGACCATGCGCCCCCAGCTGCCTGTGAAGGGCTTCAGGACGAGCGGGTAGCCGAGCTTCTCTGCGGCTTCTTCGGCTGCTTCCGACGTCAGCGCGAGGAAAGTGCGCGGCGTTGGTACCTTGGCGTTAGCCAGGGCGATGCTCGTAGCGAGCTTGTTGCTGCAGGTCTCGGCGACAGCGTAGCTGTTGATGACCTTCACGCCCGCGCCCTCCAGCGTCAGGGTGAGGACCGACGACCTGTAGTGGCTGATGCAGCGCTGAAGGACGACGTCGCCGAGCTCCGGGTGCTTCTTCGGGACCTCGAAGACCAGCCCCTTCGAGTCGACCAGGGACNNCAGCTGCCTCGCTGAGCGCCTTCTCCTCCCACCTGAGCCTGTCGAAGGTGATGCTTACCTTCACTTACTCTCCCCAGTCCTCCCCGACCTGCTCCGCTGGCTTCAGGAGCACGTTGCCGTTGGAAATCTCGGCCACCTCGTACTCCTGGGAGCAGTCCTTGCATGAGACCAGCTCCCCAACGATGGCGTCGTTTGGTACGGCCAGGGTCGCTCCGCATTCTGTGCAGTTGGCGTCCAATCTACGATTTCACCTCCCGGGCCATGCCCGACGCGATTGCGTTGAGTCTCCGCTCCGACCTCTTCAGGGACGAGCTCATCCCGAGGAGTGTCGAGTCAGTCAGCGCGAGTTCCCTCTCC
The DNA here is from genome assembly GCA_002495205.1 of Thaumarchaeota archaeon UBA183. The sequence goes on from DAEE01000023.1 coordinate 1,573, forward strand.
CGTGCCTTCAGGCCACCTGCGACGGACCTGGGGCTGCTCCCTCCGTCCGTGGCTATGGCTTCGAGGAACTTCGCGGGGTCGAGGATGGCCTTTGCGACGTCCTCTTGTATCTTGATGGGCCTGCCGAACTTGGTTGAGACTGCCTCCATCCTCGAAGATGCGACTACGTAGAGCGGCTTCCGCTTCTCTGACGCCGTCCTGACAAGCTGGCCGACGATGGCGTGCGCCTGCCTGAAGGAGATCCCGTGTTCCTTGACCAGGTAGTTCGCAAGGGCGACCGCTGTCGAGTTGTCGTTGGCAACGGCGTACTGGATCACCTTCTCCTTGATGGATACCGACGAGACCATCCCGGAGAGGACGGTGAGCGAGTCGATGGTGTCGTCCAGGGCCCTCCACAGGTGGGGAGTGACCTCCTGCAGATCGAGGTTGTACGAGTACGGCAGCGCCTTCAGGATTGCACAGGCGGCCACGAGGTCCCCCACGACTGAGCCGGCCTTGGCCCGGACCATCTCTGCGGTCACTGCGTTCTTCTTCTGGGGCATTATGCTGCTGGACGCCGCGTAGGCGTCGTCGAGCTCGATGAAGTCGAACTCGGAGGAGCTCCAGAGGATCATCTCCTCAGAGAGGCGGCTGGCGTCGAGCATCGTCATAGTGGCGCATGAGAGGGCCTCCACGGCGATGTCCCTCGAGGATACCGCGTCCATGGCGTTGCGCACCAATCCCGCGAAGCCGAGAGACTGGGCGACCTCATCCCTGTCCAGCTTCACGGGGGTGCCCGCCATAGCGGCAGCCCCCATGGGGGAGAGGTTCACCCGCCTGTACAGCTGTACAGTCCTCTCAGCGTCGCGCTGGAAGGCGTCGAAGTGGGCGAAGAGGTAGTGGGCGAGGGTCACCGGCTGTGCCCTCTGCAGGTGGGTGTAGCCTGGGAGGAGGAGAGTCCCCTTCTTCTTTGCCATCCTGAGAGCCGCGAGCTGCAGCGCGGCTATGGACTGCAGAAGCTCCTTGAGCCGTGACCTCAGCTCCATCCTGATGGCCGTTGCCACCTGGTCGTTCCTGCTCTTGCCGTAGTTCAGGTACCCGGCAGTCCCGATGCCCAGGGCGTCGACCGCCTCCTGCTCGAGTTGCTGGTGGAAGTCTTCGGCCTTGGCGCCCGGGGAAATCTCCGGAGAGGCGCCCAGCAGGAACTTGATGCACTTCGCGCCGACCTTCCTGTCGACCTCACCCGCTTCCACGAGTGCGGCCATG
>DAEE01000023.1:2918-8816 GCA_002495205.1 Thaumarchaeota archaeon UBA183
GAAGCCGACGGCGTTCTTCTGGTCGAACTTGGAGCCGCGGCCATAGGTCGCCAGTCCCACGTCGTAAATCGAGTAGTCGGACGACCTGCCGACCACCCGGGCGGAGCCCTTGTAGAGCTTCATCCTCACGTTGCCGGTCACCCTGTGCTGGGTCGCCGAGATGAATCGGTCGAGGTCCAGCCTCAGAGGCTCGAGCCAGAGCCCCGTGTATACCAGCCAGGCCCACTCCCGCTCCACCTGGGCCTTGAAGGCGAGCTCGTGCCTAGTCAGGACGAGCTTCTCCAGGTCCTTGTGGGCCTCGATTATCACAGAGGCTGCGGGGCATTCATAGACTTCGCGGGACTTTATGCCGACCAGCCTGTCCTCGATGTGGTCCATCCTTCCCACGCCGTGGGACCCTGCGAACTGGTTCACGTAGCTCACGAGCTTCAGGGGGTCCATGGACCTGCCGTTCACCCTCGTGGGCACGCCCTCCTGGAACGTGATGTCGAGGTACCCCGGCTCGTCGGGCGCGTCCTCGGGGGCGACGGTCCACTCGAAGGCGTCGTTGGGGGGCTCGTTATTCGGGTTCTCCATGGGCCCGCTTTCGATGGACCTCCCCCAGATGTTCTGGTCAACGCTGTAGATCGACTTCGACGGCTTGATCGGGATGCCCCGCTTCTGGGCGTAGATCATCTCCTCGTCCCTGCTCATGTTNNCATGTTCCACTCGCGGACGGGCGCAATCACCTCCAGGGAGGGGTTCATGGCCCTCACGCTGACGTCCATCCTCACCTGGTCGTTCCCCTTCCCGGTGCAGCCGTGGGCCACGGCGTCCGCCCCCTCTTTCTCTGCGACTTCGACAAGCTTCTTGCCAATGAGCGGTCTCCCCAGGGCCGTGCTCAGGGGATAGGTTCCCTCGTAGAGGGCGTTGGCCTTCACCCCAGGCCAGACGTAGTCCCGGAGGAACTCCTCCTTGCTGTCTATGGTGTAGTGGTTCTTGGCCCCGATTGTCCTGGCCTGCTTCTCGATGCGCGCCATCTCTTCCCTCTGGCCGAGGTCGAGGGTGACGGTCACCACCTCTGCGTCGTACTTCTCCTGAAGCCACTTCACGCAGACGGAGGTGTCCAGCCCGCCCGAAAACGCAAGGACGACGGTCCGGTGCAAATCTGTGCGCCACTGACGGTGGAACACTTTTAAGGGCTGTGGACAGGAAATATACAAATTGGCCAAGCGTGACCAAAAACTGGCCAAGGCCGTCTCCGTGGCCCGGGCCGTGAAGGACGAGGTGGGGTCCGACCTCTCGATTCAGGATGCCATTGCCAGGGACTACCTGAACCTCAGCGCCCTCGCCAGGATGCTGGTCCCCAAGGTCGCCGCGCGGACCGGGAAGAAGGCCAAGGACGTCAACGAGGTCGGGATAGCGACAGCGTTGAAGAGGCTGCAGGGGACTTACTCCGTCGCTTCGCCTCGCGTGAGCAGGGTGATTGCGAGGAGCGCCGTCAGCGTTAGGACTCACGTGTCGAGCCTTTCAGTGGAGAAGACGAAGCGAACCGTCCAGACGGTCAGCACCCTCCTGTCCACCTACCCCAACGACTTCATCCAGGTCTCCGAGTCGCTCTCATCCATCACTCTGATCTTCGACCAGCGGCTTCTCTCAAGGGTGAAGAGGTCGCTGGCAGGCGCGGAGCTGCTGGAAGAAGGGGAAGAGAGGGCGGCCATCACTGTGCACAGCCCCGAGGAGATTTCAACCACGCCTGGGTGCATCAGCACCTTCTACAACCAGCTCTCCAGGAGGAAGGTGAACGTCGAGGACACGGTCAGCTGCTACACGGACACCATAATGGTGGTGGACATGAAGGATGCGAGTAGGGCCTTCGAGGCGCTCACGGAGCTCGTCGGTGAAGAGCAGAAGAAGCTGTACGAGAGCTCGGGCTAGAGAACAGGATAAGAAAGGGGCGTCAGGGGAAGCGGTGCCTTGAAGATTACAGTCACCCAGATGCCCGATGACCCCATGAACTTCGAGAAGGAGTGGGCGAGGCTGGAGAGGCACGTCAAGAGGTACCAGAGCGACCTCGTGCTCCTGCCGGAAATGCCATTCTACGACTGGTTCTGCGCAGGCCCGAAGTTCGTCCCGGAGACTTGGAGCGAAGCCGTGAGCAGGCACAGGGACTGGGTTAGGAGGCTGTCCGAGCTCGGCGCGCCTGCAGTCCTGGCGACAAGGCCTGTGGACAGGGGGGAAAGGAGGCACAACGAAGGCTTCGTGTGGAGCGGAAGAGGGGGAGCCGAGGGGAAGCACCTCAAGAACTACCTGCCCAACGAGCCCGGTTACTACGAGGCGAGGTGGTACCAGAGGGGAGGGAAGCCTTTCGCGCCTTTCGAAGTCTCCGGGTGGAAGGCCGGGTTCCTGATCTGCAGCGACCTGTGGTCCATGCCAGACGCGAGGTCCTACGGGAAGCGTGGGGTGGAGCTCATAGTGGCTCCGCGCTGCACAGGGCTGAACGTCGACAAATGGCTCGCCGGGGGGAGGACGGCGGCCGTGGTCGCTGGCGCCTACTGCGCCTCGTCCAACAGGCTGGGGAAGCACGGAGTGGCGACGTTCGGGGGCAGGGGATGGGTCGTGGGGCCAGACGCGGAGGTCCTCGGGCTCACGTCCAACGGCAGGCCGTTTGTGACCGTTGACATCGACAGGGCCAGGGCAGACAGGGCGAAGAGCACCTATCCGAGAGATGCGCTGAGGCCCGACTAGCCCTTTAGCAGAGAATCGAGGAACTTCTTGGTGTCGAATGGGACCAGGTCCTCGTACCCCTGGCCGACACCAAGGAAGATGACTGGCTTCCCAGTCGAGTAGACTATCGACAGGGCAGCTCCCCCTCGGACGTCAGCGTCAGACTTGGTCAGGATGGCCCCGTCGAAGCCCACGTGCTGGTTGAAGAGCTCCGCCTGGGAGACGGCATCGTTTCCGGTCAGCGCGTCTGCGACGAAGACGCGGAAATCAGGCTTCACCACTCTGACGATCTTGGCCATCTCCTCCATCAGGTTCTGGTTGGTCTGCATCCTCCCGGCCGTGTCTATCAGCAGGCAGTCGGCGTGGTGGGCCTTGGCGTAGAGGACCCCGTCCCTCCCGACCGCTGCCGGGTCTGCGCCGTAGCGCTGCGAGATGACCTTGAGCTGGAGCCTCCCGGCGTGCTCGGTGAGCTGCTCGATAGCGCCGGGCCTGTGGGTGTCTCCGGCTGCGCAGACGACGGAAAGGCCGTTCTTCTGAAGGTAGCTCCCGAGCTTCGCGACAGTCGTCGTCTTGCCTGTGCCGTTTATCCCCAGAAACAGGACGACATACGGCTCCCCTGCCTTCTTGACCTTGTCCTTGATGTTCGCCAGGAGATCTGCCGTGCCCGCCTTCGCGAAAGCCTCCTGTAGGACCGCCGAGAGCCTCTCGCCGACGACCTCTGAAAGGTCGGCCGACCTGTCGACCTTGGTCCCCGTGACGCTCTTCTGGACTTCGTTGGTCAGGGCCTCGGCGACGGTCTGTGCCACGTCGCTCTCTATCAGGGCAATCTGGAAGTTGAAGACGACGTCGTCGAGGTCCTTGTCTGTGAGCTGCTTCTCCTTTACGGCGCTCGTGACGGCTGAGAACGCCTGCTTCAGCCTGTCGAACAAGGGCTACTCCTGGCTCTTCGCCACTAGGTTGTTCAGCAGGTCCCTGTCCGCGTTGAGCCTCTCGGCGATCTCGCTCCTCTGGCCTGCGAGGGAGACTATGGTCTTCTCCACGTCCCTGCTCCTCTCCTCGAGCATGGCGACGGCCTCTTCCTTCGACTTCTCTATTACGATGTTCGCGCCGACGTTGAGGAGCACCTTGTCAGTGCTTGGCGGAGGCGAGCGGAGCAGCGCCCCTCCCCCGATCTGCGTCAGCACCTCCTTGCCATCACCGTCCAGCCCCTTTATCGACTCCAAGGCGGCGCGGCCTTCGAGCAGGGCCCTTTCGAGGAGGTTCTGCCTGGCCGTGAGCTCGTTGTAGGTGCTTTCGAGGACCCTTACCTCAACCACCAGAGCGTTCACAGTCTCTTCAGGCGTCGGCTGCTGCTTGCTCATGAGGTGATTTCAGACGCCCAGCGCCCGCGTTATAAAGACAAGCTCAGGCCCGGTCGTCTGGCTGCCGACTATCGCGTTTCTGGAGTTGGCGATGATGCCAGAGGCCACATAGGGGACGCCGCTGTTCACCGACGTGGGGTAGGCGTCCACGCCGAGCAGCGAGCCGAGGCGCTCCACTTCCTTCTCGTCGAGCCCGGGGTAGACCGCTGCGCCTGTGTTGGTGGCCACGACGAAGGAGCCTACCTGGTGGTATTCTCCTATGGGCGTCCGCTCGACCTCTGTCCCGAGGACGTCCTTCACCTGCGACAGGGCGAGGTGGTCTAGCGCAGGAGAAACGAGGGCGCATCTGTCGTTGGCCACGACCAGGTTGCCCACGGCTGTCATCTTCGAGTCGAGCTTGGACACGTTCATCCCCGTGGCTGCCTTGATCTCGTGGATCTCGTTCGCTTCGGCCAGCCTCGAGACGAGGATGCCAGTGCTGTTCATGGAGATTAGCGGCCCCAGGAGCCTGGACTCGGCTATTGACGTGGGGACAGGCGAGACCTGCAGGTCGGCGCAGAGCTTGTCCGTCTTCGTCTGGGCTAGGCCCTTGGGGACCAAGAGGAACTTCTCGTTGCCTTTCAGGAAGACCCCTATGTTGGGGCTCCGGTAGATGTCAATCAGGTGTAGACCCAATTGGTCACACGCTTTCGGGCTTCGGAGGGAGCCTGACCTTAACCACGCCGTCCTCGTCGCGCTCCATCTCGACGGTTATGCGTCGGGGCGGGTGTCTGATACCCCTTGCCCAGATCTGCTCGTTGACCTCGACGTCGATGCTCACCTGCTTGGCCTTCATGTGGCGGGTGGCGAACTCTTTCAGAACAATGAGCGCCTTCTTGGCCCTCCTGTAGGGCGGCGCCTCGTAGACAACTCCCAGGGGGACCGTGTAGGTCCTCGTGATTTCTTCCATCTTCTGTTCCGACATCTTCTACTACCTCAGCTTCAGCTTCCGCTGCCTCCAGCTCCTGCGCGCAGGGTTGGTCCTGACCTGGCGGTTGGTCCTGACAATGACCCAGGTGGGTACTGACCTTGACTGCTTGCCTGCCTTCGCCAGCCTGTTCTTCTTCGATTTGTCCTTGACTCTGGCCATCCTAAGCCCTCCTGATCGTGATGTCCCGCTTCTTTCCCTGAAGCTGCGCCAGCATCTGCTTGACCTGCTCGTCGCTCACGGCGTTGGCGAGCTTCCCAGCTGAAGCGAGCTGGATGACGTACTCCTCCACGGACGCCGCCAGGTCGGGCCTGACCATCCTGACGTTGGCCAGCCGCTGCCTGGCTTCGGATGTGAAGGCCATCCTGAGGGCGGCCTCCCTCATCATCTTGCGCTGCTGCGCCTCAGCGTCGGGCTGCCTCTGAGGCTGCTCGGCCATGGTCAAGCGTACCTCGCCAGGGCCTTGTTGTCCACGCTGAGCGAAGCGAAGACGTCCTTGGACGCCTTGTCGATCATCCCGCGCCCCTTGGATGAGAGGACCCTGCCCTTGGGGGTCTTCGCCACCAGATCCGCCTGCTCGAGCTGCTTGAGTATCTTCCTTATCGACGAGCCCCCTGCGTCCCTGTGGTGCTTGGGGTAGTACTTCAGGGCCTTCGAGCCGCCGTAGGCGCGCTCAAGGTCGCCCAGGCCCACGGGGCCGTGGAGGTACAGCTTGCGCATCAGGGAGGCGGCGCGCGTGAACCACCACTCGGAGTCTGTCGGGGGCCTCTCAGCATGAGAGCCTGTCTTGACGAACTTGGACCATTCGGGCTGCTCGACGCCGGGCACCTCCTTCATCTGCACCGCTAGGGCGGTAATCAGCTT
>DAEE01000023.1:8948-9368 GCA_002495205.1 Thaumarchaeota archaeon UBA183
TCGAGGCGGACGTTGAACTTCAGCTTCACCTTCCTCGCCAGGGCCGCCTGCTCCTTGGCGAAGGCGGGGTTGGTGTGGGAGAGGCTCACTGCTGACTCGGTGAGGAGCCTGACGACTGCGGCTGCGTCCTCCTTGGGGGTCTTGCGGGAGTTCACGCCCTTGGACCCTCATGGAAGGGCTTAATCATGCTCATCCCCGCCGGCCCCTGGGTTGCTGAGCTTCGTCCTCGCAGAGTCGGCCCTCGAGCTGGTGCCGAAGGAGATCAGGAGGCACCCGGCTGTGGCGAGCGACGCGAGGAGGAGGCAGAAGGACGCCTCGGAGGTCCTGCTGGACAGGAGCTTCCACCATTCGGCGATGCTCAGGCTGAAGGACTCGGAGAAGAGGGGAAGGCAGGACCTGGTGCACGTCGCCCTGCTGAGC
>DAEE01000026.1 GCA_002495205.1 Thaumarchaeota archaeon UBA183
GGTCTTTAGAACTTTAGGCCTCTAGGACCTCAAGACGGCCATATTTCCCAACGTTGAGGCGCAGCTCCCCGCTAAAGCTGTTCGTGTACCCGTTGGTCACCCTCACCTTGGACCCCTGCTTCACCATGTCAATCTGGTCGTCCCAGAGTGAAAGCTTGATCTGGCCGCTGTCGTCCTTCAGCATGCAGTCGGCCACCCTAGCCTCGCCTCCGGTCCTCAGGTTGACTGTCCGGGGCTCGGCCATCTCGACAATCTCCCCTTCGGCGTCCACCCTGCGCATTCCGTCACGCAGATCGCGAACATTCATGTGAAGGGCTGGTCGTCTTACGGCATTATTTAACATTAGACGGCGGAAACGCCGACCGGAAGCCGTTTATCGAGAAAGAAATGGCCGGTCGGCAACGTTGTCTTCGGGGCTGCTCGACGGAGGCCTCCTGCTGCTCTCGTTCTTCCTTCCATTCATTGCCATCCTGGTGGGGCTCCCGCCCTTCCTAGGGCTCCTCACTAGAATCGGAAGGGTGTCAGAAGACGCGCACAAGAGCCCGCCGACCAGGGTCCCCGAGCCTGCGGGGCCGATGCTCTTCGCGGCCGCACTGATAGGAGAGGTGTTCGTGGCCATCGCCTTCAGCTCGTGGATGCCCGTCGCCATCATGCTCGGGGCAGGGGTCGCGTTCGCCATAGGGCTTGCCGACGACCTCTACGTCCTAGGCGGGAAGACGAAGCCGCTGCTCCTCCTTCTTGCGGGAGTCGCCTTCGTCGGAGTGGTCCTGTTCAAGCCAAACCTGTACCAGCCAGTCCTCACCTTCCCACTGCTCGGGGACACGGCACCGCACTTCACCATCTACACGCTACTCGCGGTGGTCGCCTTTCCGGTGGTGTCGAACGCCTTCAACATGATGGATGCGTTCAACGGCGAGATCTCCTGGTTCACTCTTCTCACCTCCCTGGCTCTCCTGGCGGGGGTGTCGCTCCACGCTGCCTACACCTCAGGGTTCTCCCTGGCGAGGGTCGGCGCCACCCTGCCACTTGTGGCCGTAGCGGCCGGCTTCCTCCTATTCAACCGCTACCCGTCGAAGGCCTTCGACGGGGACAGCGGGAGCCTGATGTTCGGAGCCATGTTCGCTGGACTTGCCATCACAGGAGGGGTCGAGGTCGCGGCCATGATCGCCATAGTGCCTGCCATCCTGAACTCCTTCTACACCCTCTCGAGCGTACGGGGGTTCGTCGAGAGGAGGAAGATGGCTTCGAGGCCAACCTACATGGGGAACGACGGCCGGCTCTACCCCTCGACCGAGCCAGGCGCCCCCAACACCCTAGTCAGGCTGGTGCTGCTGGCCGGGGCCCTGACGGAGAAGGACCTGGTGAAGAGCCTGGTCTACCTGACTCTGGTTGCGTGTTTGTTCTCGGTCGCTATTTCCGTCCTGACCTGGGTGCCATAGATTGAAGCTAACTCCTCTCTTCGCGATCGAGGCGGCCGCCTTCCTGCTGATTGTCGCCGAGACCTACCTCTTCTTCAACTTCGTCATACCCATAGGCTCGATACCGCGCTCCCCCACGGAATACACCGGTCTGGCGCTGCTGAAGCTCGGCTCCATCGTCGCCCTGGTCGCGCTCTGGTTCGTCGTGATGATAGGTCTGACTAGGCTCTACGTGCGTGAGAAGATCAGGACCGCTCCCAGGCCTTCATCTTAGAGTCGAACTCCTTCCTGGTGTACCTCACCCGTGCGGGCACCCCCATCACCACCTTTCCAGGCGGGACGTCCTTCGTCACCACCGCGCCCATGGCCACCACAGCTCCCTTCCCCACCCTCACTCCTGCCCTGATTACAGCCCTCGCGCCGATTACAGCGTTGTCCTCGATGGTGACTCCGATCATCTTCGTGCTCGGCGGGTAGGGGTCGTTGGTGAGGACAGCGGCAGGCCCGATGAAGACGTTCCTCCCTATCCTCGACAGCGGAGGGATGTATGCGAGCCCCTCGATCTTTGTGTTGCTCCCTATCCTGACGCCGTAGTCGACGTGGGCGAGCGAGCCGATCTTCACGTTGTCGCCGATCGACGTCTTGGCGCCGACATATGCGTAGTGCCATATCCGGACGTTCTTCCCGAGCCTTGCCTCCGGCGAAACGAAGTTGACGACCTTCATCTTCTTACCCTAGGTAGATCGGGGCCCCAGATGAGCTTGACGCCAGGACCGCCTCCGCGACCCTGATCACGTTCAGCCCGTCTCTTCCTGTGACCAGCGGCTGCTTCTTCCCCTGCAGGGAGTTGACGAAGCCGCGCAACTCGAGCATTAGCGGCTCCTGGAACGGGACCGTCGGCACGGTGGTAGCCGCCCCTTCATGGATGCTGGTCTTCTGGGTCACGAAGTCCACGTCCACCACGCCTCCCGAGAAGACTGCACTGAGCGTCCTCACCCTACTGGGGGTTATCCAGTTGGTGACAAGGAACGCGGTCTTCTGGCCCGTGAAGCCTAGGAGTATCGTTGCGAAGTCCTCATGCTTGAGCGGGACAGACATGGCCCCCACCCTGGCGTAGACCACCTTCGGGGCCTCGCCGAACAGCCAGCAGGCCGTGTCGATGTCGTGGACAGAAGCGTCCTTGACAATGCCGACGTCGCTTATGTTCTCTCCACGCCTGTTCTCCCTGTGAAACTCCAGGAGGATGGGCTCCCCCATCTTCCCATCGGATATCATCTCCTTGAGGGCGGTGATGGGCGGGTTGAACCTCTCGATGAACCCCACAGTGATGAACCTGTTGGCGCTCTTCGCCGCTTCGATCAGTGCCTCCCCGTCCTTCACGCTGGTCGTCATGGGCTTCTCCACGAACGCGTGCAGCCCTGCGGCGAGAGCCTTCAAGGCCATGGAGAAGTGAGTCGAGGCCGGCGTGCAGATCGTAACTGCGTCCAGCTTCTCCTTCCTGACCATCTCGTCGAGCGACGTGTAGCCAGGGACGTGGTAGTTCCTGGCGTATGTGCCGGCCCTCTCAGGGTTCATGTCGCATATCGCCTCCAGGCACTGGAGCTCGCTCAGCACCCTGACGTGGTTCTTCCCCCACCCCCCGGTCCCGACTACGCCTACCTTCAACAGAATCGCCTCCCAATCCCGAGACGATATAGGGTTATGCGACTCACTCCTTGTTCAGGCTCGGGGTCGCGGACAGAACAGTGGTCTCGACGCTCCTCTGCTCCTTCCTGGCCTGCCGTACGATGTCCCAGTCGTCCTTCGAGCAGACGATGACCACGTTGTGCTTCAGTGGGTCCAGGAGCTCCGCACCCCCCTTCCCCCTCGGCCGCGACACGATGTCGACGTCGGTCACGTAGTCCCTGAGGCGCTGCTGGATGCTCTCGGCCACCTGCAGCCGCTCACCCCTCATCTCGTACTTGTCCAAGTTCCACAGGAGCGAGATCTTCGTCCTGCTCGCCTTCAGCTGCTTCTCCTTGAGCACCTCCCTCGTCTCGTCGACAGTGTACCGCACGTAGTTGTCGAAGCTCTTCAGGGTCGCGCCCGCAAGATAGGAGATCGACTCGCCCGTCTCCTCGCTGGCCTGGATTGCCTTCAGCTCGTAGAGGTACTTCGAAAACTCGTCCAGGTAGACGTTCGAAGGCTTCTGCAGCGTCACCCTGGCGTCCCTGGCCCTCTTGGCCAGCTCGATCTCCGTCACGGAGGCCACCGACGCCTCCATCACGCTTGACGCGTATTCGAGCTCTGCGGAGAAGACATTCTGGGAATTGGGCGCGAAGCCAAGTGCCGGAAGCACCCCTTTCTCCGTCAGCCCCGCGATCGAGACCACCGCGGGCTTCGCCTCACCCGGCCTTAGGGGCATGTAGGAGTAGGTGAGGGTAGACCCCACCTGCAGCCCGGTCTGTTTCTCGGCGAGAATGATGTTGTCGGAGTTGCCACCCGGGCCAGTCGGGAGGGAGTTGACCAGGGTGACCCCCTTCGAAAGATAGCGCGACAGTTCCCTCAGCTTCGAGCCCGCCTCGATCAGCGTCTCATCGGATGGCCTCCTCAGCCTGGGGGTGAAGAAGATGACCTGGGCTTCGCCCAAGACCTGCTCCAGCGGCTTGAAGCTAAGCAGCGGCTCCTCGGCCATGACCTCCTGCAGGCTCGGGTTCTTCTTCATGAAAGCCGGATCGATGTCCATGGCCATCTGGAGCGTCTCGTCCACGATGGTGACCTGCGCCCTGTCGACCAGGGCCGCAGCGAGCTTGTAGGCTTCGCTCGTGAGACCGTACATCGCGACCTTGATCTTGGCCAAAAGCCCTCGGTGCCTCTGAGGCTGTTTGTAGATATACTTTGAAGCGGCCCGGCGGTCGCCCGTAAAACGGAGGCAAACGGATTTCTAGGCAGGGCGCGGGTCGGAAAACGGGAGGGGATGGCGTCTGGCGCGCGTCTGGGTTGACCTGCTGACGCCGAAGCAGGTACTTTTCTTCCGACCTGTCATAGAGCTGCTTGAGTCTAGCGGAGCCGAGGTCCTCGCCACCTCGCGCCGATACAGGGAGGTGGGTCCGCTCGCCGAAAGGGCCGGGCTCGAACTCCGGTACGTCGGAGACAGAGGGAACAGGGGCCCCGAAGACCAGCTCCTCGCAGCCACGAGGCGCCAGGCCGAGATCATCCCCCTGGTGCACGATTTCAAGCCCGGGGTGGCGGTCTCAATCGCCTCTGCGGTCTGCGCCCGCGTGGCCTTTGGACTGGGGATCAAACACGTAGCAGTGAACGACTCCCCCCACTCCGAGGTGGCCGGTAGGCTCTCGATACCCCTCAGCCACCACCTGCTCTGCCCCTGGGTCATCCCCTACAGAGCTTGGGAGATATTCGGCATTCGCCGGAGCCAGGTCACGACCTACCGCGCCCTCGACCCCGCGGCGTGGCTGAAGAGGGAACCTCTCAGGGGCCCTATTCCGAAGCTCGACAGGAGGAAGAAGACCATCACCGTCAGGGTCCAGGAGAGCGACGCACCCTACCTGGCCAAGGCTGACATGAGCTGGACTGACAAGCTCCTCGGTGCCCTCATCGGCGCGTTTCCCGACAGCAACGTCGTCGCCCTGTGCAGATACGACTTCCAGGTGGAAGAAATCAGGGCCAAGTTCGGCTCGAAGTGCCTCGTCCCGGACGACATCGTGAGCGGGTACGACCTGCTATCGGTGACTGACCTTTTCGTGGGCATGGGGGGGACCATGAACGCCGAAGCTGCCCTGATGGGGGTCCCCGCAATCTCCGCCTTCCAGGGGACCCTGTACACGGACCTCTACCTCGAAAGGGTGGGACTCCTCGCGAAGGCGCTGACCGTGCCTGCATTGATATCTCAAGCGAAGAGGCTCATGGCAGAGAGCTACAGGGCAGGCTACTCGAAGAAGGCGGAGCGCGTCCTCGACTCGATGGAGGACCCTGTGCCAAAGATTGCGAGCTTCGTCGAGAAGACGGCAAAGCAAGCCTAAATCACCACGGAGTCTCGGCCCTATCCCGTAGCCCGGTCGTCTAGTCGGTCAAGGATTCTGGCCTTTGGAGCCGGAGACCCTGGTTCGAATCCAGGCCGGGCTACCCAGTCCGAGAATGTGGTGGGCACGGGCAGACCTGGCCCACCCAGGGGGTCGAAATCTCAGAGGCAATTGTCGCGGGCGTCGGGGTCACCTCATCAGATTGCCGAAGCGACTGCGATGACTCCGAAGGCCACGACTGCGGCCAGGCTCAGCCAGTAGGCGACCTTCCAGATAGAACTCGACACATACCCGCCCATGATTCTCTTGTTGGACCCGAGCAGCCCCATCAGGACTCCCGGACCGATGAGCACGAACACGAACACGACCATCAGGCCGAGGACGAGGGAAAGGGGCGCGGGATAGAGGATCGGGATGGCGACAGCTGGTACCGACTCGGCTACATAGACCCAGAAGAAGCTCTCCTTCCGCCACCCCATCGTGTCGACTATCGCCCACGAACTACCAAGAGATATGACGACAAGGGCGAGGAATGCAGCAGCGACCAATCCGACCGCGAACACGTAGGGGGCGTAGGCCCCGGCAATGGAAGAGAGAGCCAGGGAGAGCGCCCTGGGGTCCGCGAAGTTGAGGGAAGAGTTCAGGCCGGACGTGGCCATCGCTATCACTATCATCCCTGTTTCACTGGCCACTGCCCCCACCAAGGTCTCGGTCCTCATGGCCCAGAGGCGGGTGCCCTTCTTCTCCGCAGTCGCCGACGCCTGGTAGAAGAGCATGAAGGGCATCACCACCGCGCCCGCGGCCGCGGCCAGCAGAAAGAGGTAGCTCGGCTCGGCACTAAAGTAGAAGGCGCCGGAGGACACCAGCCCCCTCGCCAGGAGCGATCCGGCGTAGGAGACGATAAGGACGGCTGAAACGACCAGGAGCGCCCTCTCCGTGGTGAGGTACTTCCGCCTGAGCACCACCGCCACGTAAGCGGCGTAGGCCACAGGGACAGAGATGAAGGGAGGTACACCTATGAGCTGCATCCCCACTGCGATGCCAGCGTATTCGGCGACATAGCTGACCACGCTGACCAAGGCCATTGGGAAGCTCGCAACGGCTGCGACCCTCCTGGAGAAGTTCTCCCTGATCACCTCTCCTAGCCCTCTGCCTGTCGCCATCCCCACACGCCCGCTCGCCTCCTGTATGACGAAGAGCGGCGGAATGAGCAAGATGAAGAACCAGATGAGGCCGTAGGAGTAGGTTGCACCGACGGTCGCGGCTGTGAGGACGCTGGGCGCGTCCACGTCCGCGATCATGACGATCCAGGCAGGGCCGAAGGACCCTGCAAACTCCCTCAGTCTGGACGGCGCCACGGCAGGCCCTTCAGCCCCTTACCAGACCTCTATCCTTGGTGGGCCCGCTTTCTCCCCCTTCGCCGGGGGGAACGCCTCGTCGAAGGCCGGGTGGTTCCTCGCAGGGAGCAGCCCCCTCACCTTGCCGGGCGAGTGGGGGTCGATGGTGGCCAGCCGCCGGGACTCCATCTCAGAGATGTTCTGCCTCCATATCTGCGCGAAGGAGATGAAGAACCTCTGCTCTGGGGTAAGGCCGTCTATCTTCCTCCTTGGCGCAGGGTCTTTCCCCAGCCTCCTCTGAAGCGCCTCGTAGCCTATGCTGACGCCGCCGAGATCTGCGATGTTCTCGCCGAGGGTCAGCTTGCCGTTGACGTGCAGCCCCGGAATTATCTCCTGGGCGCTGTAGGCCTTCACCACCGCGTTCGCCTTCGCCCCGAACCTCCTCTTGTCGTCGTCGGTCCACCAGTTCTTCAGGTTCCCCTCGCCGTCATACTTCCTCCCCTGGTCGTCGTAGCCGTGGGTGATTTCGTGCCCTATGACCACCCCTATGCCGCCGTAGTTCACTGCGTCGTCCGCTTTGTGGTCGAAGAAGGGGGGCTGGAGTATTCCTGCGGGGAAGACGATTTCATTCGCGGTCTCTTCAAAGTAGGCGTTCACGGTAGGAGGTGTCATGAACCACTCGTTCCTGTCGACTTCCCTGCCCACCCGGGCGGTGTGCCTGTGGAACTCGAAGGAGGCAGACCGGCGGACATTGCCTAGGTAGTCGTGGGGATCAAGGCGGACCGCCGAGTAGTCGCGGAACCTCTCGGGGTGCCCTATCTTGACCTTGAATCTCTTGAACTTCTCCAGAGCGAGCTTCCTGGTCTTGGCGGACATCCAGGGGATGCCCTCGAGCCTGTCTGCGAACACCGTCCTCAGGTCGTCGACTAGGATGTTGGCTCTGCGGCGCGCCTCTTCCGGGAAGTTCTCCTCGACGTAGAGCCTCCCCAGGGCCTCGCCTATGGACGAATCGATGACCCTTAGCGCCCGCTTCCACCTAGGCTGCTGCTCCTTCTGCCCCGTGAGCTTCCTTTCGAAGAAATCAAAGTTCTCACGGTCGACCGCGGAGTGGAGGTAGGGGGCGGCCGCATGTAGGACGCACCAGCTCAGGTAGGCTCTCCAGTCGTCGATGTCGCCTCTGGCTACCAAGGCTGCGAGCCTCTTGAAGAAAGCCGGCTGCCCGACCACGACATGGGGGACCGTAGGGACCCCCACGGAGCGGAGATACTCCTTCGGGCAAAGGGAGGGATACTTTGATTCGAGTTCAACGGTTCTCATCCTATTGTAGTTCTTCTCCCTTTCGCGGAGAAGCGTCCTCGTCCTGCTCGCCTTCGCAAGCACGGTCTCCACGCGCATGACGCCCGCGGCTCGCTTCTTCGCCTGAGCCGGAGAGAGCCCCTTGAGGACGAACATCCTGGCGACATGGCCGGTGTACTCCCTCCGCAGCTTCGCGAAGCTCTTCGACAGGTAGTAGTCCCTGTCGGGGAGAGAGAGACCGCCCTGCTCGAGGTAGAAGGCGTAGTGCGCGCTGTCTCTGTCGTCCGCCTTGGAGAAGGAGTAGAACCCGGCGTCCACCCCTTCATTGTGCAAGAGCGCAAATGCCTCGGCCACGTCCTGAGGCGAACGCACAGACTCCGCGGCCAGCCACAGGCCTTCGATCGGTCTGAACCCTGCCGCGTCGATCCTCTTCAGGTCGAGCGCGGAACGGTAGAAATCGCCCACCATCCTTGCCTCGGGGTCGTCGGTCTCTCCGCTGGCAGCGGCGCACCCCTCTGCTATCTTCTTCAGCTGAAGGAGGTTCCAGTCGAATAGCTCGTTGAACGCGCCGTACCGTGACTTGTCTGGCGGGAGCGGGTGGGTGTCGATCCACTTTCCGGTCGCGTAGCGGTAGAAGTCGGTCCGGGGACTAGCCGCCGTGTCCATGTAGCCGGTTGAAAATTTGGGTGACCCGGCCTCCACCCGTTGCTTAGGTGCTTTCAAGGGAGCATCTGCGTCTCCGAAGGGTGCCACTTAATTTCTCCGGAAGCTGCAGCGGGGCGGCCTTCGCAAAGGCAGAGGGCCGTCACAGGAGGTTGACCCCGAAGCCCAGGACGAACCCCACGAACACGCCGGCGTAGACGATCCACAGCTTGTCGGAGTCCGTCCCCGCCAGGACGTGCCTCAACATGGGGAGGATGACGTAGAGCATCGTGCCCACCGCCAGGCCGTAGAAGACCAGGTCGAAGACGGTAGCGTTGTAGAAATAGCCCACAGCCCCTCCGAGTATGGTGGGCAGCCCTCCCACCATCAGGGCGCCCGCTATCACGCCTCCCTTCCCCTCTGTGGAGCCAAGGAAGGGTGAGGCTATGGGAAATCCTTCCGTAGAGTTCTGGAAGATGAAGCCGACCAGGACCACCAGTGCCGAGCCCGTCAGCCCAATCCCTACGCTCACAGCGCCGAACAGGAGCCCTTCCGTTAGGTTCTGGAACGCTATCCCCAGGGCGATTACGAGCGCCAGCTCCGTCGGAGTCAGCATCATCTTCCTCCTCCCACCGACGACGAATAGGACGAGGAATCCGGCTGCCATGGCCGCGGCGAAGACCAGGTCATAGCCTGGGGAGGAACCGTATCCGTACAGGGAGCCGTTGTAGAGCGACCCGGCGGCGTCCAGGAAGACGTCTCCGATCAGGAAGATGAGGATCCCGATCGCAACCGCGTTGAGGAACCCCACCCTCCTTTCGTCCTGGTTCTTGCTTAGTATGATGGGGAGCGACAGGTAGATCGAGAACCCCATTATGGCAGAAAGTGCCATAGTTTCCATGAAACCTGCCATTTGGCCGGCCGACAATAACATATGTTATAACCGTTTGCTGAGACCACATGAAAGCGCCTGCAAACCTTAATGGCGAGGGAGGCCGCAGCATCAACCATGTCCGCCCGGGGAAGGCTGACCGAAGCGGCCGGGAAGCAGGCGGAGCTCTACAGGGACCTCCCCAACGGCCGAATCCAATGCACAGCCTGCGCCCGCAACTGCCAGATCGCCGAAGGCCAGATCGGCTTCTGCGGGGTGAGGGGGGTGGTCGGCGGCAAGCTCTACCTGCTGGTCTACGGCAGAGTGATGGCCGGGCACATCGACCCGAT
>DAEE01000037.1 GCA_002495205.1 Thaumarchaeota archaeon UBA183
AGGAGTTCATCCCGATCCCCGAGGAGGTCAGGGAGGCCTACCTCCGACTGGGGAGGCCGACGCCCCTCTACAGGGCGACCAGGCTTGAGCAGAGGCTGAAGACCCCTGCCAAGATCTACTTCAAGCGGGAGGATCTCAACCCCGCAGGGAGCCACAAGCCGAACACAGCCATCGCGCAGGCCTACTACCACAGGAAGGAGGGCACGGAGAGGCTCACGACCGAGACCGGCGCGGGCCAGTGGGGGAGCGCTCTTGCTCTCGCAGCCGCGCTCTTCGACATCGACCTCACAGTGTACATGACAAGGAGCAGCTACGACCAGAAGCCCTACAGGAGGACTCTGATGGAAGTCTACGGCGCCGAAGTCCACGCTTCCCCAAGCCCGAGAACCAAAGTCGGGAAGAAGTTTCTCCAGCAGGACCCCGGCCACCCAGGGAGCCTCGGCATAGCCATAAGCGAGGCCATCGAGGACTGCGTCACTCACGACGACACGAAGTACGCCCTCGGCAGCGTGCTCAACCACGTCCTCACCCACCAGTCAGTTATCGGCCAGGAAGCGAAGCTCCAGATGGAGGAGTTCGAGGAAACCCCGGACTACATCGTGGGGTGCATCGGAGGCGGGAGCAACTACGCAGGGCTGGCCTACCCGTTCATGCGGGACAGGCTCCGAGGAGAGAGCGACAGCGAGTTCGTCGCTGTGGAACCCAAGGCTGTCCCCTCGACGACTCGCGGCTCCTACAGGTACGACTTCGCGGACACGGGGGAGACCACTCCTCTCCTCAAGATGCACACGGTCGGCCACTCCTACCAGTGCCCTCCGATTCACGCTGGCGGGCTCAGGTACCACGGCAAGGCGCCGTCCATGTGCATGCTCATAGACAAGGGGTTCATGCGAAGCGTCGCCTATTCGCAGAACGAGGTTATGGAGGCGGGCATCCTCCTCGCCCAGACGGAAGGGATAGTCGCTGCGCCGGAAACAAACCACGCAGTCAAAGCTGCCATAGAAATCGCCCTCCAGTGCAAGCAGCGGAACGAGCCGAAGACCATCCTCTTCAACCTCAGTGGCCACGGCCTCCTCGACCTGAAGGCCTACGAGGACAAGCTCGCAAACAGGCTTGTGGACTATGAGCCGGACGAAGCCTTCCTCAGTCAGGCTCTGGAAACGGTCCCGGTCGTCCGCTAGCCGCACACTTCTGGCTGCTCTCGGGCGGAGCCTCTCCTCCCTTATCCCGAAGCCCTCATGCCAGTCACGCCGCCGCTACTGCGCGGCCCCTCTTCTCGAGTTCTGCGCCGAGGTACAGCGGCCGCCCGTCCTCCACCCGATCGCATCCTAACGGGCTGAGACCTCGCTCGAGCATACCACTATCTTCTGGCTCAGGTCAGGGGAACGGGTCTTCCCTTGGCGGGAATCTCGAGGGCCCAGCTCCCCTTCCCATCGAACTCCCTGAACAACTCCGGGTGCTCCGTGTGGATGGGCATCACCTTTTCCGCCGAGACCCCCCTTACCAGCTCCCCCACCTCGCCCCCGGGGGCGTGCCCCGACGCGTGGAGCTGGGCGTACCTGAACCCGACGTGCTCCACCCAGTTCCTGATGAGCGTCTCCTCCCTTTCGCCCTCCTCGTTGAACGCCTCTGTGGCCGCGTGGATGTAGGTCCCTCCCCTGTCGGGCTTGATGTCTATGAGCTCCGGGAAGTTCCACGCCTCGAGGTGCAGGAACACTTCGCCCTGCTTCTTCCTCACTTCCTCGGCCGTGACGCCGCTGGCCAGGTATGGCCTCTCCCACGCGTAGTAGTCCTTGTCGTCGAACCTGCCTGTCTTCTTCCTCCGGAGGTAGACGTCGACGTCCCTCCCCACGAGGGGGACTCGGAGCCCCCTGTCTGCCTTGAGCCTCTCAAGGAGCACGGCCACTTTCATGGAGACCACGAGCCTCCTCCCCGTAGCCTGGCAGGCGTCGAAGAAGGTGTTCACCCTGTCCACGTCGTTCCCCCTGAAAGTGGAGAAGACCAGTGACCTGGTCCCCTTGACCATCTTCAGCGCCTCCCTCCTCACGGCCGACTCGCTCAGGTTCGCGTCGTCCCCTTCGGGGCTCACCCTTGTGCCCTCCGTCAGGAGAAGCTTCGGCCGCTCCCGCCTCGCTGCGTCGACGAAGTCGCCCGTCATCGATCCCGCGGGCCCATGAAACCTGAAGTCTCCCGTGTAGGCCATGGCGCCGGCGCTGGTGTGGACTACGAAGCCGTAGGCGCCTGGGATGGAGTGGTCGACGTGCACGGGACGGAACTCCATGGGGCCGATGGTGAACCTGTCTCCGGTCCTGAACTTCCTGATGGGACGGCCCTCGAGGGGGGAGCCTGTGGAGTCGCAGTAGGCGTCGTGGATCAGTGACGTGGTCTCCCCGCAGTAGACAGGGATCCTGGGGTCGATGTAGCCGATCCTCCCAGTGTGGTCCGAGTGGAAGTGGCTGAGCACCACGGCGTCGAACTCCGGCTCGGCGTACCTGAGCCGAGTGTTCTGTAGGGCGTCCTCCGAGTAGAGGCCACGCAACTGCGGGAGGAGGTCGAACTCGAAAAGGTCCCCCGCACCATTGACCCCCCTCGGCGCGATCGACGAGTCGTAGTAGTCCGCGCCGTCCGAGAACCCGGTGCCGAAGTCGAGGACCACCTTCACCCCCCTGTCCTCAAGGATGAACTTGTTCCCGCCGATCTCCCCGACTCCGCCGTAGCAGGTTATCCGGGGCGACACGATGTCGGAGGGGCCGCCATCATACTTAACGGTTCCAACCATTCACGCCCCTCAAGGGATAAATACGAAGTTGGGCGAACGCCGGGCAGGTTGCTTCCTAGCCTGCCAGTCCTTCAGGCTGCGGGGTCGGACACTCTCACCGCCATAGCGATCCTCGTCATCGCTCTCGGTTTCGTAGGGCTCGCAATTCTAATCCTGTTCTCGAAGAAGAAGATCTAGGCCGCCATGGCAGTCGCAGCCATATTCGACATAGACGGCACTCTCGTCTCGTTCAAGTTCGACGCCCAGGGGACGAGGAAGGCGCTCCTCGGAGAACTCAGGGCGAGGGAGGTGGACACCTCCGGCCTCGACCTGAGCAGCACCACCCAGACCATCCTTGACGCGGCGAAGGCAAGGATGAATCCAAGAGAAGGAGGGTACGAGGAGTTCAGGCGCAGGGCCTTCGAAATCCTGGACGAGTTCGAGCTCAAGGACATCGATTCTACAAAGCCCTTCCCAGGAATGCGCGAGGCGCTGGTCGGATTGAAGGAGGGCGGGGTAAGGCTTGCTGTGCTCACGAACAGCGGGCGCAGGGCGGCCACCAGGTCGCTGACCGTCGCCCGGATCATGGGATTCTTCGAATTCGTGCTCACCCGGAATGACACCGAGACCATGAAGCCCAGGCCAGAGGGGCTCCTTCAGGCAGTCTCCATGCTTTCCCTCCCCAAGGAGGACGTCTTCTACGTCGGGGACACCCCCTACGACGTAATGGCCGCGAAGGCGGCAGGGGTGAAGTGCGTGTCCGTTGCCACAGGGAGCTACAGCGCAGAACGGCTGGCGTCCGAGGGGGCGAACTTTGTAATCTCATCAATCTCGGAACTAGGCGGGGTTCTGGGGTTAAGGTAGAATCAGCCTGCCGCGGCTCCTCCAAAGTGCGCTCCGTCCCCCCGGCCAGAATCCATAAAGACGCCCCGGCCGGCCGTGCTTCGTTCCCAGATGGTCCCCCAGCCTGCGAATCCGCCGTACTATATCGTGGGCCTCCCCGAAGAGCCTCTGGAGGCGAGCGAAGCGAAGATGAAGTTCGAGAAGCTCTCCACAGAGCTCTGCAAGGTCTACCCGTTCATCGAGGAGATCCGGGCGGTCGTCAAGTCGAAGAAGCCCGCGGGAGCTCACGCAAGATACGAAGTCTCTGTGGAAGTGTACACGCCGAAGGAAAGGCACGCCTTCTCAGGGACAGGATACAACCTGGCGGTGGTCTTCGATTCGATGGGGCCTAAGATGAAGCGGCTCCTCTCCTCGAAGCGGTCGAGGGTTACTTCGACCAGAGGCGCGACCCTCAGAAGGTCCGGGGAGTAGCCTCAGGCAGCGGAACGGAGGAGCTTCCTGTTCTCCTCCTTGAGCGCCTCGAGCTCGGCCTTCAACCTCACGACGGCAACCGCTTGGTCCGATGATCTGGCAAGGTCGTAATAGACCTCGAGAGCCTGCCTCCGGATGCCGGCGTTCCTGTCTTTCTTAGATACCGATGCCAGGGTCTCGGCGAACCTGCCGTCTGCGAGGTCCCGAATCAACCCCGCGATCAGATAAAGCCGCACCCTGAACTCCTTGTCGTGCTGCATCATCTCCTTCAGGACTGGGACCTCGTCGTCGTCGACCCGGCCGCGGGCCTTGATCGCTTTCAAGGCTCCCACCCTGACCCTGGTGGGCTTGCCGTAGGCAAGGTTCCCATCGATCGTCTTCTTCACGCCATCGTCCTTGAGCTTCCCCATGGCCTCGAGGCACGCCTCGGCCAGTGTCTCGTTCGGGGAGTGGACTCCCATCCCCTTGGCCAGATGGGGGTAGGCGCCTTCGGGCCAAGCCCTGCCCAATGACAGCGCCGCCTCGCACCTCACGTAGGGACTGTCGTCCGTTTCGAGGAGCCCAAGAAGGACCTTCCTTACTCTTTCATCCTTGAAACCCGCCAGGGCCTTCGCCAGGGCCCTCCTGACCCGCCTGTCGGCGGGGACGCCGATCTCGAGGAGCGCCCCGAGTGCCGCATCGCTCCCGACCTCCCCGAGAGAGCGGAGAGCACAGGCGCGGACGTCCCAGAACTGTTCTCTTGCAGCCGCAGCCTTCAGTGCGAGGACCGCCCTGTCCGAGGCCGTCTTCCCCAGGGCGGTCGCAGCTTCCGCCCTGCTCCATGCGTCCTGGCTCTGCGCCAGCTGGTTTTCCAAAAGGTCGAAGCTCTTCTCGAACCTCACCTTCTTCAGCAGCCACCTTTCGGGGTCGAACTCGACCGTCGACGGCCTCGAATCGAGGGTGAACACCAGGGTCTGAGCAGGAGAGTCGAGCATCGTCCTGAACTTCCTCCTCTCGCCCTTGATATAGAACACAATGTCGCAGGGCAGCTTGAAAATCGGCGTGCCATCCGACGTATCCTGCTCTTGCTTCACCCTGAGTGTGGCTGTCTTGGCAGCGTCGTCCCAGGAGTACTCCACTTGGAATTCGGGGAAGCCAGGCTTCAGGAAGGACTGCTCGAAGAACTCCTCCAACTGGAGCCCGCTCACTGACTCCATCGCCTTGCGCATGTCGTCGGTGTCTGCGCACCCTTTCGCATGCCTCCGGAGGAACTCGGCGGTCCCGCGGAAGAATGCGTCATCCCCCATGATGTATCGGAGCTCGTGGAGCATCGACGCTCCCTTGCGGTAGGTTGTGTGGTCGAAGACGTCGTGGGGCCATATGTACTCCCTGTCAACGATGGGTCTCCGGTACTCTGACTCGTCCTCTTCGAAGTACTCGACCTCCCTCGCGCGCATCTCCCACCGCATCTGGTCCGCTCCCCTGGTCCGCTCAGTGTACATCGACTGCAGGTAGGTGGCCCAGGCTTCGTTTATCCAGGCGTGGCACCAGTCTGAGCAGGTCACCCAGTCCCCGTACCACTGGTGTGCTGCTTCGTGCGCCACAAGGTTAACGGCATTATTGAACGGGTTCGAGTACATGGGGTGAAAGTCCTCCTCGGCCCCGGCCTCCGGGTAGTAGTTCGTGGCAAGGGTGGTGGCATTGAGGTTCTCCTCGCCTCCGGCGATGAAATCCTGGACAGTGGTCTGGTCATACTTCTCGTAGGGGTACTTCATCCCGGTCAGCTCTTCGAGGACCTCGATTACCCGGGGAGTCTCGCCGAAGTATCTCAGGACGTCGGCACGCTTCGATTCCGGGAAGTTGTAGTGGAGCTTGATTCCGTGCACATCCTGGGTGATCCTGCTGAACCTTCCCGCGACGAAGGAGGTGAGGTAGGTGGAGTGGGGGGTGTCCTCCCTCCAATGGAAGACAACAGTTTCGCCCTCTTCTCTCTCAGACAGGAGTCGTCCGTTCGAAATCACACTGAACCCCTTCGGAACACTGATCTCCATCTCGCTTGGCGACTTGTCTGTCGGATGGTCGTGGCAGGGGTACCAGAATCGAGCCGATTCCGGTTCGCTGTGGGTCCAGGCCTGCACCTCCTTCTCCGGGTGCTCGGCATCGGGCCCCGTAAAGTAGAGCCCCTCCTTGGGGGAGGCTGAATAGTCGACCCTGATTGAGTGGGTCCCTCCGTCAGCGGGGAGCGGGACCACGAGCGCTGCGTTGTCGTACTCGAAGTCCACCTTCGCCCCGTCAACAAGGCACGCCCTGACGTCCAGCTCGCACGCGTCTATTTGCGCCCGAGCCAGGTCCGGTCGAATAGGCTTGATGTCCAGAGTGCACGAGCCTGAGATACTCCTTTTGCCAAAGTCTACTGCCAGCTGAATCTTCCGATGGAGCGTTCTGAATTCCATTGGCGGGACGTAGTGGGACCTCGATTCAGGGAGGCGGAATGACTTGCGGCTCCCCGTGCCCATGGGTGCCGAGGCCCTGAACACGCTTCAAAAGAGTTTCGAGTCTGGCATAATTTGAAATAATGAGACCAGGCCGCGGCCGTCGATGGTTTCTCCCGGAAGGGTGGTTCAAGGTTTGATACTCTTCTCGACTGTCTGGGGCGCCGTGTTCCTGCTATACGCCCGTCCCAGTCTGCCCACCGGAGTCTTCTACTTCCTCAGTTTCGGGTGGGTTCTCTTCGTGGTCGACAGCGTCCTGACCTTCATCCGCCCGAGGATATCCTATCTGATGGGACTGGTCCTCGCATTGATCGCCCTCTTTGCGACCCTTTCACAGCCGGAGCACTATGCCCTGGTCCAGAGCGGGGATACTACCGCTACAGTCATCCTTGTGCTCGGCTCTGCCGCCGAAGTCATCCTCATCGTCGCGGTTGTGTGGTACATCCTCTCCGCGCGGAAGAAGGACCCCTGGGCATGGCCTGGTGCAGAGTCTCCAGCCTGACGGCCGCAGTCTCGCGCTCGCTGAAGGACGCGAGGTTCCCTCTCTCGCGCTCAAGGATTCTCCGGGAGTTGGAGGGAAAGACCCTCGAGGGATGGGCCCTCGACTACTTCCTTTCCAAGTCACTGCGGAAGAGAAACTACCGCACCATGAGAGAAGTCCTTTCGGACCTCGATGACTGGATCGAAGCCCAGGGCTAGATGTATCCCCAGCTGAGCAGCATGTCGCTGTCGTGGGTCCACCGCAGACCGATGTCGCTGCGATAGAACATGTTGGGTATCATGACATTCCTGACGCTCTGGTACGCATTCTCTATTGCGTCCGCCATGGTTGCGCCTGAACCAGTCACAACCAATGCGTAACCAGAGAGCCCTGCGATGTGCCAGTCTCCCTCTTCAAGTTTGACCTCCCCAATGTGAATTCCATCAAGAGACTGGCGCTTGAAAAGTATGGTAGCTCCCTCCGAGTACTTCTTGAAGGCCTTCTCATCCTCGAAGGGCCATGGTGGGATAGCCACGACTACGCCAATCTGATATCCCTTCTTCGATTTCAACAGGGCTTCGTTCCCGTGGGCGATGTCGAACATGAACTGGCCCCACTCGCTTGTGATTCCTTCCATCTGGATGCTTATCGTGGGGAACCCAAACCTCGAAGTGAACTCCAACGGCCAGATTCCTTTGGAATTGGCAATGCAGTTGATGTCGATGTACCCTACATACTTGCTGGCAACCAGCTTGTCCTTCATCCTAAGGAGCGTCCGGTCGAAAACAGGATTGCTCTTCGTCCAGTACATCGAGGTACCCATCTCGCCTGTGCTCGGACCCAACTCGTGCGGGAAGAGGCGCTTGTGCTCGAAGTTGACGCATATCGGCATGACGAAATCTCTTCCATTGAAGAACGCGCCTGCCGCAATCTCCACCCCTTCGGCGAACTTCTGCATCTGGAACTCCTTGATCTTCTTCGACCAATTCGCCTTGTAGTGCTCCAAGACCTGGATGATGTCCTTGCCGTCGGCCTCTTGGCCAGCGAATAGGAGCTCCTTCTCACTCTGAGCCTTCCCGCTCGGCTTGAGAACGTACCTGTCCGGGTTCTTCTTGACGAACTCGATCGCTTCATCGAACGAAGTAAAGTTCCAGCTCGGAAGCACATCCACCCCCGCAGAATTGAGTTCCGATTGGCCGAACTCTCTGTCGAGTTCGAGCTTGTCTGTGTAGGCGCTCCCCCCGACCACGAACTTCCCCTCGTTGCGCAGCTGTTCCGCCTTGGCGCCGAAGCCTATGTCGTCGAAGATTATCACGTCCGCCCAGTCCTTCAGCGCGTCCCACTCCTCGACCTTCTCGAAGAACCCGAGGCCGACGTCCTTCTCCCCCTGGCTGTGGCAGTACATCTTTACGTCGTG
>DAEE01000011.1 GCA_002495205.1 Thaumarchaeota archaeon UBA183
GGGAGCGACCGCGCCGAGGGCTACCCTGCTGGGGCCGAACCTGCCGCCCTGGATCGACGAGGCCACAGCCACAGATACGGTGGACAGGACGTTTTCGTTCCTGACGGCCCCCCTTGTCCACGAGCTCCAGACGCGATCGTCTGCTGGGATTTCGACGGACGACACGATCTCTCCGGGGCGAAGCCCGTTCCTTTTCGGCCCCTGGAAGACACTCTGGACAGGGAGGCTCCGCCTTCCCGCTCTGCTGAGAAGGGTTGCCGTGGCGCCGAGAGCGATCAGAGGAGGGGCCGAGTCCGCTGCTGGGGAGGCTGTTGCCAGGTTCCCTCCCAGGGTCGCGATGGACCTGATCTGCAGCGTCCCCACGTTTGCAGACGCCTGGCAGAGGGCTTTGGCATATCTTGCCACGAAGGGACTGGATTCAATCTGGGAGAAGGTCGTGAGCGCGCCAATGCGCAGGACCCCGCCGGCGACGCCTATGCCACCCAGCTCCTTCCTGAGCAGTCGGAGGTCGACCACGACCTTGGGGGCAACAATCCTCTCCTTCAGGGCAATCATCAGGTCGGTTCCCCCGGCTATGACCTGCAATTCCGTTCCGTGGCCTTCAAGCTTCTCGAAGAGTTCAGGCAGGGAGCGAGGGGCGGCATACTCGAAGGCCGGAATGGGTGCGAGATACTGGAAGGATTTCATGGCCGGCCGATTCTCTCCTCGATTGCTTCCGAGACCCTTTCCGGCGTGAATGGGATACGTCGGATGGGGAAGCCGAGCGCGTTGTAGACCGCGTTGGCGATGGCCCCGGCTACGGGCTCGATGCCCGCCTCGCCCACTCCCTTGGCGCCGTAGGGGCCGAAATCGTCGGGCGCCTCGACGGTGATGGTCTTGATTCTCGGTATGTCGGCCGCTGTGGGGATGTGGTAGTCCAGGAAGGTCTGGTTCTTGATGACTCCCTCTTTCAGGATGAGCTCCTCCATGAGCGCGTAGCCGATCCCCTGGGCNNACCCCTCCGACTATCTGGCTCTCGTACTGCTCCCGAGAGACCACGGTCCCGGAGTCGTGCGCGGCGGTGTAGTTGACCACCTCCACTTTCCCAGTCTCGATGTCGACCTCCACCTCTGCGACGTGGACCCCGAAGGCGAAGGAAGGCGAGAGGTCGCCCCGACCGGCCGCCCTGTCCCACGACGGGAGGGCTTTGACGACTCTGCCCTCCTCCCTCAGTATGATCCCCCGCCTGACGCACTCCGAGACGAGTTCGTCAAAGCCGAGACGGCCGCCCCCGTTGCCCTTTGACACCGAGTCGCCTCCGAAGACGAGGGTCTCCGCCGGACAGGAGAGCAAGTCGCACGCCACAGCAGCGAGCCTGGCCCTGAGCTTCTCGGACGCGAGCAGGATGGCCTTCCCTCCGAACACAGTGCTCCGGGAGGCCACAGTTGGCCCGGAATCGGGGACCGCGTCTGTGTCGGGCGAGACGACTGAGACCCTGNNATCCCCTGGCCATACTCGGTCAGGCCGGACTTCACCAAGACCTTCCCCTCCGCGGTTATCTCGACCCAGACAGTCGCCGCGTCCGCTTCGCCGTTCAGGCCCTCGGGATGGATGTTGCACGCCATCCCGATCCCGCGCCTCTTCGTTCCGAGCCCTGGTCCGGCGCGGCGCTTCGTTTCCCACTCGGAAGCGGCCCTCGCCCTGATGATGCATTCCTCCAACCCGATTCCGCCCGGAAGGGTCTGACCTGTGGGAGTGATAGAGCCGGCCTTCAGGGCGTTGCGGAGCCTGAATTCAGCGGGATCCATCCCGACCTTCTCGGCGGCCTCGTCCATCTGGAGCTCGGCTGCGAAGGAAGCCTGCGGCTTGCCGAATCCCCTGAAGGCCCCGGTGGGCACGTTGTTCGTGTAGACTGTTGTGCCGTCGATGGAGACGTTGGGGATTTCATAGGGCCCGGGGGCCACCACCACGGCTACGAAGAGGACCCTCTCGCTCAGGGAGGCATAGGCGCCCCCGTCGGCGAGGATTCTGGCTCTGACGGCTGCGATCCTCCCCTCGGAGGTCACCCCCATCTCTCTCTCAAAGACCATCGGGTGCCGCTTGGGGTGGAACGTAGTGGACTCCTTTCTGGAGAACGCCAGGAGGGCCGGCCTCCTCGTCAGCCAAGCCCCGAGGGCGGCCATCGCGCAGACTTCGTCAGGGGCGTCCTGCTTCCCGCCGAATCCTCCACCAGTGGGAGCCTGGATTATCCGGACGTTCGGCGCTGCGCCGCCGAGCACGGTCGAGACCGCCCTCTTCACCATGAACGGATTCTGCATTGAGCCGAGGACAACGACCCCGTCGCTCTTCGGGTAGGCCAGTGCGGCCTCGGTCTCCAAGTACGCCTGCTCCTGGACCGGGGTGGTGTACACCCCCTTGACCACGAAGTCTGCGTCTGCCAGCCCTCTGGCGGCGTCCCCCAGCCTGACGTAGTGCCGCGCTGTAAGGTTCCCGGACGGGTGGATCGCCGGCGCGCCGGCCTTCAGCGCCTCGCTTGCGTCGAAGACGGCGGGGAGCTTCTCGTATTCGACTTTGACGGCTTGGACGCCGAGCTCTGCGGATTCGGGCGTATCGGCTACCACCAGAGCTACAGAGTCACCGACGAACCTGACCTTGTCAGGACAGAGCAGCGGCCTGTCCTGGACAACGTAGCCGATGTAGTTGGACCCCGGGACGTCCCTGGCCGTGGCCACCTTTACCACCCCCTGGATGTTCTNNCTGACGTAGAGAGCGTCCTCCTGCACGTTGTCCGTGGTGTACCTGGTCACGCCGAGTGCCTTCTCCAGCGCGTCTGTCCTGGGGATTTCGGAAGCGCTTTGGACAGGCTCTTCGAGCTCCACCGAAGTCATTCGAATGAAATGGGCTGGTCGGCCTTTAAATCCTATGTGCCGAATTCGGCGGCGTTTCAGGGAGGCCGACTGCGGTTGCCCTTCTTTGCACCCCCACGCTTCCTTCCCTCGAACATCTCTACGACCCTTCCGGGCTCCTTCAGACCGGAGCCGGTCACCAGCACCGCAATCCTGTCGTCATTGTCGATTTCACCCTCGGCCAGCATGCCCTCCAGCCCCGCGAGGCCGGCAGCACCGGACGGCTCGGCGAAGATCCCCTCGTAGGCTGCAAGCTCCCTGACCGCCCGCAGTATCTTTCGGTCGCTCACCGAGACCCCTGTTCCGTGCGTCTTCTTCACGCCCTCCATGGCGGCGTCTCCGTCCCACGGGTAGGGGTCCAGGAGCCCGCCTGCCACGGAGGCCGGATACGGTTCGGGAACCAGGTCGTCCAGGCTGGTCCGGCTCCTAATCGCCTTGACCAGGGTCTGGTTCCCCGCAGGCTGCACGGCCACGATGCGCGGGTACGATCCAATCAGGCCGAGCTCCTTCAGGTCGCGGAGGCCCTTCCAGATGCCAGTGAGCAGGCAGCCGGACCCCGTTGGGACGAGGACGGCGTCGAACCCTTCCCACTCCGTCTGTTCGTAGAGCTCGTACACCATCGTCTTTGGCCCTTCGACCTGGTACGGGTTGAACGGCCCGAAGCTCGGGCATGGGTAGTACCCGAACCTGTCGACGGAGGCGAGCATGGCCTGTACGGTCGCATCCTCACCTTCCCTGACCTGCTCGCATCTTGTGATAGTGGCCCCGTAGAGCAGGAGCTGGGCAATTTTCCCTGCGGCCGCGTCGGGTGGGACGAATGCGTGGCACTTCATTCCTGCGCCGGCTGAGTAGGCCGCCAGGGAGGCTGCCGCGTTGCCGCTCGAGGCAATGGCGACGTCCTTCTTCCTGAGCTCGATCGCCTTGGCTGAGCCGACGGCCATGGCCCTGTCCTTGAACGAGGCCGTGGGGTTCCTGGTGTCGTCCTTCAGGAGGAGGTTCCTGATGCCGAGCTTCTCGGCCAGGCGCCGGCTGCGGACCAGGGGGGTCCCTCCCTCGCCCAGCTTCACTGCGAACCTCGAAGATGCAGGGAGGAGCTCTTCGTAGCGCCAGACGTCCCTCGGCCTCCGGGACCCCAGGGTGCTGCGGTCGAACGTGTCCGAGACCCTGTCGTAGTCGTAGACCACGTCCAGCCTCCCCAGGTCCCGCTTCCGGCACATGACGGGGTTCTCTCGAGGCTCGTACTTCGTGCCGCACTTCGAGCAGACCAGCCGTTCTACGAAGGACAAGGGCACTGGCTCGGAGGTGGTTACTCCACTATGTCGAACCCTTTCTGGTACTTCGCGAGCTGCTCCTTGGTGTATGGGTCGAGCGGCTTGCTGCTACGGGCTGCGGCCTGCTTCTTCTTTATCCCGAACACCTCGGTCGAGAGGTACCTCCCTCCGGAATCGTTGATGACCGTCGCGATCCTGCCCAGCTCCGGATGTTTCCTCGAGAGCTTCACGGCTGCCACGACGTTGCACCCCGAAGAGATCCCGCAGAAGATCCCCTCATCCTTGGTCAGGCGCTTCGTCATCTCTATGGCCTCGTCCGAAGTCGTCGTGACCACGCCATCCAGGAGGCTGAGGTCCAGGTTCTTCGGTACGAAGCCGTCGCCTATCCCTTCTATCTTGTGGGTCCCCCACTTGCTGTGCGAGAGTATCGGGGCCTCCGAGGGCTCGACGGCGTAGAGCCTCACCTTCGGGTTCTTCTCTCTCAGGTACCTGCCTATGCCGGAGAGCACCCCGCCCGTTCCCTGGGACGCCACGAAGGCGTCCACCTTTCCTCCAATTTGGCTCCACAGCTCGGGGCCGGTGCCCTTGTAGTGTGCCATGGGGTTGTCGGGATTGGAGAACTGCGAGGGGACCCAGTACTTCCCCCTGTTCTTCTTGAGGAGCTCGTCGATCTTGTCCAGGCAGAGGTCCACGTCGCTCTCGGCCCCCGGGGTGAGGATGAGCTCCCCTCCAAACGCCCTGATCATCTTCTTCCTCTCGTCGCTCATCCCCTCGGGCATGACTATGGTCACCCTGTAGCCCATCCTTGTGCCGATGAAGGCGCACGCGATTCCAGCATTCCCAGTGGAAGCCTCGAGAATCTCCATCCCGGGCCTGAGGTCACCCCTCCTGATGGCCGCCAGGATCATCTCCTTGTAGATCCTGTCCTTCAGGCTCTCTGTGGGGTTGAATGCCTCCAACTTCGCGAATATCTCCGCCCTGATCTTCTCCTCGGCCGGGATCTTCGAGAGGCGAACTGTGGGTGTGTTCCCTATGACGTCCAGTATGGCTGCGTCCTTGCCCGCCAACCCCTTTCTCCCCTATCTCCTCCGCTTGGAGCCCATGACCATGGCCATGACCGCCTTCTGGACGTGCAGCCTGTTCTCCGCTTGCTCGAAGTAGAGGGAGTACTTCGGGCTGTCTATGACCTCGTCTGTCGCTTCCTGGCCCCTGTCGGCTGGGCCGCAGTGCATGTACTTCCCCCTGTTGGTGAGGTCCATCATCTCCTGGGTGCACTTCCAGTCCTTGTACCTGTTCTGGTACTCGGAGGCTGCGTCCTTGTTGACAGTGCTGCTGTACGGCGGAACGAACCCCTTGGGGGACCAGGCCTTCGGGTACACGAAGTCTGCCCCTTCGAATGCCTCCTTCATGTCGTTGGATACCTCGAAGCTCCCTCCGTACCTGTCGGCGTTCTTCTTGCATGACTCGATGACGGAGTCTTCCAGCTCGAACCCTTTGGGGTGTGCAAGGACCACGTCCATGCCGAACTGGGTGCCGATCAGGACGCAGCTCTGCGGGACTGCCAGAGGCTTCAGGCCGCCGGAGTACGCGTAGGAGACGACGAACTTCTTCTTCTTCGGCTTGGGCGCAACGTCGACTATCGACTTCATGTCGGCCAGCGCCTGGAAGGGGTGGTAGATGTCGTCCTCCATGTTCAGCACGGGGATGTCGCTCCACTTCGCGAACTCCTGCATCACTCTGTGCCCCCGTCCTATGGTCCACTTGGCGGCGTCCCCATAGATCCTGATGGCTATCGAATCGCCGTATCTTGAAAGCACTCTCCCGACGTCGGCGATGGCCTCGGTCTGGTAGGGGACCATGTCCTCGGGGAGGGTCGGGGTGTAGACGTCGCTCGGGCTGAGGAAGTGAGCGTGCCCGCCCAGCTGGTAGATTCCCCCCTCGAAGGAGTTCCTCGTCCTTAGGGACCTGTTGTAGAACAGCATG
>DAEE01000010.1 GCA_002495205.1 Thaumarchaeota archaeon UBA183
CAGCGACCCGGCGAAGCCCGTGATGAGGGCCCCGGCCGCGTCAGAGCTGAGTCCGATGTTCTCTAGGGCGCTGATCACCGGGACTCTTACGAGCCAGGCGAAGAAGCCCAGGGCGTAACCCAGGAGCCAGAATCCGAACAGTACGAGTTTTCTTCCCATGCTGTATCGATGGGCCAATATCATGGCAAAAGTTGGTAAATGCGGGGAAGATAGTATTCCTCTACGGCTTTGTGAAATTGTTTAGACGAATATGCCGGCCAGGGACAGGAGGTAGGTCGTCACGACGCTGCTGACCGCCCCCAGGATCAGGAAAAGGACCCCCTCGGCCACCATTCTCCTGTCCTCCTTGACATAATCGTCCCTGATGCACGCCATGAACAGCCCGCCGAATATCGAACCGGGGTCCCCGCTCAAGTCCGACCCTACGAAAACCTGTTTCACTCTAATTAACGGTTGTGGATGACCAGTCCATCCGCAGGATTAGACGCGCTCGTGTGAAATGCGGCCCCGCCCAGGGGCGAGCCTTGATATACCCAAGGCGAAAGATGATTTCGGCAAGGCCTCACCTTGCCAACTGGTTTCCTGACGAAGCTGAAGTCTGCTCGCGATGNNACGAGGAGAATCCAACTCAGGCTCCCCCTGGTGTCCTCTCCAATGGACACAGTCACCGAATGGAAGATGGCCCTCGAGATGGCCCGGCTGGGAGGCGCGGGTGCAATCCACCGTAACATGCCCATCGACAAGCAGGTGGACCAGGTCAGGAGGGTGAAGAGCTCCAGGGCCCAGGCGCTGAGCATTGACGAGAAGGGGCGCCCATTGGTTGGTGCATCTGTGTCCCCGCTGGACGCTGAGAGGTGCAGGGCGCTGGACAGGGTAGCCGACTTTCTCGTGGCTGACGTCGCCCACTTCCACACGTCCCGGGTTATCGGGGCGGCCAGGCGGCTCTTGCCGGACCTGAGCAAGGACTTCGTCGCGGGGAACGTGGGGACGCGCAAGGCCGTCTTCGACATTCTGGATGAGCTCCCCCGGGTGGATGGGTTCAGGGCGGGCATTGGGTCCGGGGCCATCTGCATCACTTCAGAGGTTACGAGGGTCGGGGCGCCTACGCTCTTCGCCGTTGCCGAAGTGGCAGCAGGGCTGGAAGAAAGGAAGCTCGATCTGCCTGTGATAGCCGACGGAGGGATAAGGGGGCCAGGGGATGCAGCCCTTGCCTTCGCAGCGGGGGCGTCGGTGGCGATGCTGGGCTCGCTGCTGGCGGGGACGGACGAGGCTCCGAGCCGCATCACGGTCCGCGACGGACGGAGGTTCAAGACCTACAGGGGGATGGCGAGCGCGGCCGCAAGGAAGGAGCGGTTCGCCATCGACAGGTACACCGTCCCGGCCAAGGGGCTCGACGAGGGGGTGGAGGCTCTCGTTCCGTGCGTCGGCGGCGCGGAGCAGGTGGTGGCGAGGATGGAGAACGGTCTGAAGGCGGCGTTCGGCTACGCCGGCGGGGCGTGCATACGAGGGATGTGGGAGAACGCTTCGTTTGGGACAGTCAGCGCAGTGGGTGCGGCCGAGCTGGGAGCCCACTCCCACGAGGTAAAGTAGATGGCCGCTCGCTTGGCCGGTGGCATAGCGGTCCTTGACTTCGGCGGCCAGTACGCCCACCTGATCTGCAGGAGGGTCCGAGCCCTTGGAGTATACGCGGGGCTGCTCCCTCACGGCATCGAGTACTCTCGGTTGAAGAGCAGCGGAGTCGCCGGGGTGATCCTCTCTGGGGGGCCAGCAAGCGTGTACTCAGAGGGGGCCCCTGCGGCGGACCCGGAGATATTTCGGGGCGACCTTCCTCTGCTGGGGATATGCTATGGTTACCAGCTGATGGTGCGGGCCAACGGCGGCGAAGTGGCCAGGTCGGGAAGGCGAGAGTACGGACGCACAAGCGTGAAAGTCAGATCAGGGGGAGGGCTCCTCGACGGTCTGGAAGGAGGCAGCCTAGCCTGCTGGATGAGCCACTCCGACTCCGCGACCAGCGTGCCGCAGTCGCTCGAGGTCCTTGCTTCCAGCGACTCCTCCCCATACGCCGCAGTCAAGGTCGCGGGGTCGCGGCAGTACGGGCTGCAGTTTCACCCTGAGGTAAGCCACACGCAGAGCGGCCAGGCGATGCTGTCAAACTTCGTTCTTGGCGTCTGCGAGGCCCGGAAGACCTGGAGCATGAAGGGCTTCCTGGACGAGTCGGTCGGCACACTCGCCCGGCTGGAAGGGAGGGTACTGTGCGCAGTTTCCGGAGGGGTCGATTCGTCGGTCACTGCTGTCATGCTGAACCGGGCGGTAGGAGAGAGGCTCAGCTGCGTGTTCATCGACACTGGGCTCCTGAGATCCGGGGAGGGGGAGAGGGTGAGGCGGCTCCTCGGCCAGGAACTCGGGGTGCATGTGGAGATTGTAGACGCCTCGGACGGGTTCCTAGGTGCGCTCCAAGGGGTGCGGGACCCCGAGGAGAAGAGGCGGGTGGTGGGGAAGATGTTCGCCAACATCTTCGAGGAGTTCGCACGGACCAGGGGGCCTTTCAGCCACCTCGCCCAAGGGACTCTCTACCCGGACGTGATAGAGAGCGGCCGCTCGGGGGGCCCCGCCTCGGTGATCAAGACCCACCACAACGTGGGAGGGCTGCCAGATGACCTGTCACTGTCTGTGGTCGAGCCGCTCCGAGAGCTGTACAAGGACGAGGTTAGGGAACTCGGCGCTCTTCTTGGGCTCCCTCAGGATGTGCTGGAAAGGCACCCCTTCCCCGGGCCAGGCCTGGCCGTGAGGGTGGTCGGGGAGGTGACCAAGGAGAAGCTCAGGATCTGCCGTGAGGCCAGCGAGATAGTCGAAGCACAGCTGAGAGAGGAGGGGCTGTACAAGAGAGCCTGGCAGGCCTTCGCATACGTCGGAGACGACGAGGTGACGGGGGTGCTCGGGGATGAAAGGAAGCTAGGCCGCCAGGTCACCGTCAAGGTGGTGGAGTCTGTCGACGCCATGACCGCCGACTGGAGCCGGCTCGACCCCGAGGTGCTTGAGAGGATTTCAACGAGGATCACAAATGAGGTGGCAGGCGTGGTGGCCGTCTCCTACTCGATCTCGTCCAAGCCACCCGCTACCATCGAGCCCCAATAGAGCGCCGGGGAGGAAAAGGTTTGAAAAGCGACTCCGCAGGCTCGCCCCAGTTGGAAGCGACGGAGAAGGTTCTCGCCGTCGGCGAGTTCAACGTCAACTTCGTTACGGCAGGTACCGGCTCCCCCCTGGTACTCCTTCACGGAGGCGAGCCCCAGGAGAGCTGGCGGGTCTGGGAGCCCGTGCTTGCCCTGGCGGACACCTACAAGCTGATCGCTCCGGACCTCCTGGGGTACGGGAAGTCCTCCAGGCCTGAAGAGATTCCGGACTTCCGAGCCCAGGCCCAGATGCTCAGGGACCTGGTGGAGAAGCTGGGCATACAGAAGCTGAGCCTGATGGGTGGCGGCTGGGGGGGCCAGGTCGCCCTGGAGTTCGCGCTCGACTGGCCGGAGTGCGTCGCATCGATCGTCCTCGTTGCGTCGTCCTACGACAAGGACCAGCTCAGGCGGCTTCAGAAGCTGAGGAAGCCTACTCTGATCATCTTCGCGGAGGATGATATGGTGACCCAGCTCAAGGCTGGCTACCTCCTCAGGGACGCCATCGGCACGTCCCGCCTCGAGGTGCTCGGCGCCGTGGCCCGGGACCCCAGGTACGACTTCCGGATATCCCACAGGCTCCAGAAGTTCAGGGCACCCCAGGTCCTTCAGCTGGCGAGGAGCTTCCTCTCGAACCCTGGGGCCATGGTGGGGGAGCCCCCGGAGACGGAGAACGAGCTGAAGGGGATGGAGCTTCGGAACGAAGACGAGAAGGACGGGGCTATCTGGAAGCCATAGCGACGCGTTCCTGTTCGTTCTTCTTCTTGACGGCGTAGCTGCTCGCGTCGCCCGACGCCGCCTGTATGATCTCGTCTGCGAGGACTTCCTCAACTGTCTTGGGGGAGTTGAACGCCGCCTCCCTGACCCCCTCTGAGATGAACCTCAACGCCAGGTCGACCCTGCGGACAGGAGATATGTCGACGGACTGGTGGTAGACGACCCCGCCGTAGCTCAGCCTCGTCGTGTCCTCGTTGGGGGAGGCGTTCTCTATCGCTTTGACAAGCTGCTGGACCGGGTTCTG
>DAEE01000025.1 GCA_002495205.1 Thaumarchaeota archaeon UBA183
ACCATCTTAGATAATGCATAGCTGATGCCGATTCGGGTAATGCATATTCTTAATAGAAACCCCCACCCAAGGCGTGGGGTATGAGAGACGACCGAGGGGCAGGGAGGGGACTAGACGGCACACCAATTGATTTGGAATCAGCACAGCTTAAATCCAAACCCTACATGCATCGTCGCGGGGGTTCGGAGCGCCGCGGTATGGTAGTGGTCCAGCAGGATATAGAGAATGTGAACAGCAGGACAGTGCAACTTGTGAAGCTGCTCACAGAGATCGGCCCCGATATACCCGAAATTTCGAGGAGACTCGGGCAGTTCAAAGAGTCGGTACGGTACAGGTACAAGGAGAAGATTCTGAACAGAGGCATGGCTGTCCAGGCGGCTGTGGATCACGAGAAGCTTGGTCTGAAGAGGATCATGGTGATTGCGGAGGTCTCAGAGGTCTACAGGAACTACGCCCAATCGGTCTTCGCGGCAATGCACGAACTGAGCTACGTGGTCGGGTTCAACAGGACCCTCGTTGGAGGCGAACATGTAATTCACATCTCAGCTCCTGCCGAGTACGTTCCAGCGGTTCGACAATTCCTCATGGAGTTGAGGAACAAGGGTTTCTTCTCCAAACTCGAAATCCTCGAGTTCGACTGGTTTAGGAACAGCCCCATGAAACCTGAAGCATATGACTTCGACACCGGTAGATGGGATTTTGACTGGCAAAAGAACGAGGTAGAAGATTTCAAGTCTGCTGCCTACGTTCCTTCCAGTGGGACGAAGTTCGATTTCGTCGATCTTCAGATAATCAAGGAACTGCAGATGGACGCCAACAAGTCGTTGAAAGAAATATCTGACAAGCTTCAGGTCAATTACAAGAAGCTCGCCTGGCACTGCACTTCGCATGTCCTGGCTCGGAGGATGATTCCGAATTTCACCGTGAACTGGATGGGAACGAGGTACGACTATTCATTGGAGAAGGCGTTGCACAGGAGGCACAGGTACTTCGCGGTGGATTTCTTCGTCAGGGATGTCAGTGAACTCGAGCTGATGAAGCTAAGGGGAGCAGTAAACAAGCTTCCTTTCCTTTGGGGCGAAGCGGGAGGAAGGAATTACTTCGCGGATTTCGCTCTCCCCGTTGACAACGTGGTCGAGGGACTGCAGTTTCTTGGGAACGTCGTTCAATCAGTAAAGGACAGAATGAGCCTGTATCCCATCGACCAGACAGAGTCTGCTCGATTCACGATTTCGTACACGCTCTACGACCAGATGGCGAGGAAGTGGACCTTTAACGTCGTGGATCTTAGCCAGAAGTTCGATAATCTGATGGTGCAAATAAAGGAAGCAGCAGCTAGGGAAGCCTAGCTGCTACCGAAACCGCCGATGATCTCGAGCGGCCCGATCTTCAGGCCCAACGACGCAAAAACAATGCTTGCGCCAGTCAGGGCCACCATTCCGTATCGGATTTTCTCGTCTAGGGTCATGTCGGCAGACATGGGGTTCCTGCGCTTTTAAGAACTCGCCTACGCATGATACGCTGGCAAAGAGATTGCGCGAAATCTAAGACCAGGAGCGCCCCATCTGGCTACGCCTCCCCTGCTTGGATTCCGCAGGGGCGCCAATCCCTAAATACGAACTCCCCCGTCCAATCGCGAACGAAAACGGCTGCGAATCGGCCTGAAAAGCACCCGCACATCCCCGCCCGCAACGTTCTGGACAGGATTGTCCTCGGAGGTAGCGACGGGGCCATCGAGGGGGTGGCAACGACGTCCGCGCTAAATGGGGCGGGTGTAGCCTTCGGCACCATTGCGGTCGCGGGGTTCGCCTTCGCCCTGGCCGGGGCCATAGCGATGTTCTTCAGCAGCTATCTCTCCAGACGCTCGGAGCTCAGGTCGCTGCAGATAGACGTGGACAGAGAAAGTATGGAGATCGACACAGAGCCCGACGAGGAGCGGGGCGAGATGCGCGAGCTACTGAAGAAGGACGGCTACGACGAGTCCGAAGTGGAGGTAATCATGCGGAGGCTCGTGAAGGACAAGGGCCTTTTCCTCAAGGAGATGCTAAGGAGAGAGCTTCGGGTCAACATAGAGGACGTCGGGGCCGACCCCTTCGTCTGGCCCCTGTTCGCTGGGTTGGCCTTCCTCCTGCTCGCGCTCCTAGCTGTGTCGCCCTACGCCCTCGCCATTCCGCGCACCGACGCCCTTCTTGCATCAGTCGGCCTATCCCTGGCCGCGCTCTTCTCCCTAGGCTCCAGGGCGTTCGTGCCCAAGAACTTCAACTTCAGGGCTGGAATCGAGTCAGCGCTTGTCGGGGCCGTAGCCGGCGGCGTCCTCTACCTGGTGGGGCTGGCGGTCTCCGCCCTGTGACCCCAGATTCATAAGACACCGGAGTTCTCGCGGATTCGTGGAGAAGGGGGCCGGTTTCACTCATCTTACTTTCGACTGCTACGGCACCCTTATCGACTGGAGAGCGGGAATCGAGCAGCAGCTCGTCAGGGTCCTCGGCGGCGTGAAGCTCAGTGGGCAGAGACTCCTCGCCGCCTATGTTGAAGCTGAGAAGTCGCAAGAATCAGGCTACAAGAAGTACAGGGAAGTGCTTCGCGAGACAATCGTCTCCATGTCGGAGGCCCTCGGAGTCGAGGTCAGAGACCCGGCCGCAACCGAGTTCGCGGCCTCCGTGCCGAGGTGGCCAGTTTTCCCTGACACCGCCGGGTTCCTGAGGGATATGGGGTCGAGAGGGTTCAAGCGGTACATCCTTTCCAACGTTGACAACGACCTCCTCGAAGAGACAATCAGTAGGCACGGCCTCGAGGTGGATGGGTTCGTGACGGCCGAGCAGGTGGGGAGCTACAAGCCGAACCCGGCGCATTGGGTCAGGTTCATGGAGAAGACCGGGACGCCGAAGGGAAGGGTACTGCACTGCGCACAGAGTGTCTATCATGACATTGTTCCCACTCAGTCATTGGGGATTGCCTCCGCCTGGGTGAACAGGTACGACGAGATGCTCGGCCCAGGGATCGAGCCCTCGTACATCTGCGACAGCCTTGAGAGCCTCGCGAAGGTGCTGATGTAGAAACATGGTCCAGCCGGAAGGGGGGTCAAGGCACCGTGCCGGGCGGGTTCAGCCTCTCCATCATCTTCAGGAGATCTCCCCCCTTCTTGGTCAGCTCGTAGACGACGCGCTCCCTCCCCTGCACCACGACTGACCCCCTCCGCCTCACCAGCCCAAGCCCCTCGAGCTCGGACAGGTGCTGGTACACGCTCGCCGTGGAGATCCTCCGCTTCGACCCAAGGAGCAGCCAGAGCTCGTAGCCATAGCCGGGCTGCTGCCTCAGCAGG
The DNA here is from genome assembly GCA_002495205.1 of Thaumarchaeota archaeon UBA183. The sequence goes on from DAEE01000025.1 coordinate 3,323, forward strand.
CGAAGCAGGGCGAGCTTCGTGTCCCCAATGGTCGGGGAGCGCATTGCGATGTCCTCACGCAGGGTGACCTTCCGCGTCTGCCTCGCAAGGCGGGAGACGGCTTTCGTGTCTTTGAGCCCTGCCCCGGTAACCACGCAGACGACCGTTTCTCCGCTCGCTATCAGGCCGGTCCTCAGAGCGTCTGGTATACAGGCGACGACCGAAGCAGACGACGGCTCGGCGAAGATTCCTTCCGTCCTGGCCAGGAGGCCGGTCGCTGCGAGGGTCTCGCTTCCTGTGGTGGTTACCTCGGCGCCACCGGACTCGGACATCGACTTCGCCGCCTGAGAAAGGAAGAACCGCCCAGACTCCTCGAGTTCGACGAGCGCCGAGCCCCTGGCGGCAGGTGCGCGGTCCCTACGACGTGCGGCCGACCTCTCCTCGATGCGCACCCCGAGCAGCCGGCACGTTGATCCATCCAAAAGTCCAGCTTGCCGCATCTGGACCAACGAGCGCCAGATCATGCTAAGGTGTCCCCCGGTCCCGATTGGCACGACAACGACGTCTGGGGCCTCCCACCCGAGCTCCTGGACCATCTCGAAGCCTGTCGTCTTCTCACCCTCGAGAAGATAGGGATTGGCAGCTGTCACAGACAGGAAACCGGAGTCTGGTGCACGCTCGAACGAGCTGCTCGTGGAAGCCTCGATTTCGGCACCGTAGGCGAGCATCTGGAAGAGCTTCCCTTGGTCTGTGTCTGGGTTGACCCGGACGCGGGCCCTGATCCCAGCTTTCGCACAGTAGGCAGCGAGCGACGCACCCAGATTCCCCGTGGTGACACAGGCGCAGTCCCGCACTCCTGCCCTTCTAGCGAGGCTGACGAGGACCGTCGAGCCCCTGTCGAGGAAGGAGCCGGTGGGGTTGCGGCTCTCGTCCTTCAGCATGAGATTTCGTAGGCCTAGCTCGTCGCCGAGTCTCTCTGCCCTAAGGAGGGGGGTCGCACCCTCGCCCAGGGTGACGATGCCATCAGCCTCGATCTCAGGGAGAAACGCCCTGTACCTCCACACGCCGGGCGGGAGCTCTTCCAGCTCAGACCTGGAAGCGAACAGGCTTCCGGTACTCGCCATGATGACAGGCGACCCACACCTCCTGCACGCTGGGTCGAGCCCATCTGCCTCCTCGGCATGCGAACACCTGACGCACCTGAAGAGGGGCATACTCAGAAGGGACTGCGGGCTGATATATAGGTTGGAACTTATATGTCGTCGGCAGGGCCGCAGCTTCGGAAGCCCTTGAGGACCAGGCAGGTGGCGGGCGCGGCAGTGTTCACGGCGTTCGTCGCGGCTGCGACCTCGGTGTTCTCCGTCACCATTCCGGCCACGAACGGCTACTTCAACGTGGGCGAAATCATGGTGTATACCAGCGCCCTGCTGATGGGTCCATACGTGGGTGCCTTCGCAGGTGGGGTGGGCTCGATGATTTCAGACCTCTCGCTCGGCTACCCCTACTACGCGCCGGGGACCCTAGTAATCAAAGGGCTCGAGGGATTCATTGTCGGCTACCTCAGCACTCGCGTCTTCCCGGCCGTCTCACGGACAGGCTGGAGAGGTGTCTCCGTCGCCGCGGGCGCAGTCTTCTCCTCGGCGCTGGCATACGTGGGAGTCGTCTTCCTCTCGGGGAACCTCTCTCCGACCCTGGGAGACGCCTGGGGGATTCCAGCCATCACTGTCAACCTCGACGTGCCCTTCATCTTTTGGTTCGTGGTCGCGGCGGCTGCATTCGCAGCAATCGTCTACGTGGGGTTCAGGCACCAGCCGAAGTCAGGGCTGAGCGTCCTTTCAGTGCTCCTCGGAGGCTCTGAAATGGTGGCTGGCTACTACATCTACGAGTCGTTCGTCCTCACCCTCATCGCCCCGGCATCATTCACAGCTACGCTTGCGCCCCTCACAGAAGTGCCCTTCAACATCGCCCAGGCGTTGATTGGGCTACTCGTCGCGGTCCCCTTGGTAAGGAGCATTCGGCGAGTAACCAAGGGGAGAGAGAATCGCATGCTGGGGAGTGCCCAGGCGCCGGGTGCCGGCGGCAAATGAAACGGCTTGCGCTGGGGAAGATCCCCATCAACATCCTGAACTCCACAGTGCTGAAGCTGACAGGAGCGGTGTCCGACAGGATAACCACTCCCGCGAAGGCAGGGCTCGATTTCGCCGCTGTCAGAGCGGGCAACGGATACCTCGTGGTATCAGCGGACCCTGTGACAGGTGTCTCCAAGGACATCGGAACATATGCCGTGAGGGTGAGCGCCAACGACGTGGCGACGAGCGGCCACAGGCCCCAGTTCGCCGAATCCGTCATGCTTCTTGCTGAAGGGTCGACCTCCCGAGACGTGGGGAGGCTTGCGCGCCAGATTCACGAGGCGGCGAAGGGCCTGGGGATCGCCATCGTCGGGGGCCACACGGAGGTGACGCCGAGGTTAAGCCACCCCATCGTCGCAATCACCGCGTTCAGCTACGTCGACGATTACGTAACTTCGGGGGACGCCAAGGCCGGGGACGCGATCATCATGACCAAGACCGCGGGGATGGAGGGGACGGCGGCGTTGGGCGGTTCGAAGAGATTCCTGCGGCAGCTCAGCGTGGTCGACGAAGCCGTCACAGCCTACAGCACAGGATTCGTCCACGCCATGCACGACTGCACCGAGGGGGGCGTCCTCGGCGCAGTGTTCGAGATGTCTCTGGCTTCAGGACTGGGCTTTGAGTTGATGGAGGCCGAGGTCCCGGTCGCCCCCGAGACGGCGGAGCTCTGCAGGAAGTGGGCCATGGACCCCCTGAAGCTGATAGGTTCCGGATCCCTGCTTCTCTCCGTCGAGAAGGGGGAGGAGGCGGAAGTTATCGATGCGCTCTCCCCGGTCAGGGCTTCGGTGGTTGGGAATTTCACAAGGTCCGGGCGATTCCTGAATAGAGGAGATGGGACCAGGGTGAGGCTGGCCGAAGCCCCCGAAGACGAGCTATGGAGAGCTCTCGGTCGAGCGTCTGGCCGCAGCTACGGCCTTTAGCTCCTGGGCCTCCTGCCCTTTCTTCTCCCCAGGCTGAAGCGCCCAGGAGAACTTCTTCTGCAGGGACTTGCTGTAGACCTTGGCCCAGTCAAGCCCCACGGAGTCGCACCACGCCTTGTACACCCGGGGATCGATGTAGTTCTTCAGGGAGGTGTTGAGGTTGTAGTTCTTCGCGCGAACGTAGAAGTCGAGCTCCCGTTCGAGCTTCTTCAGCCTCTTGTCGTCCTTCTTCCCCTTCGCCCTCACCTCCTCGAGCTTCTGCCTCTTCTTCTCGTAGGACTGTTCCCATG
>DAEE01000012.1 GCA_002495205.1 Thaumarchaeota archaeon UBA183
GGAGGGTGGGGAGGGGGGCACGCGAAGGACGGCGAGAGCGGCCTCGTCTGCTCCGGGGACGGGGAGACCTACATCATGTCGAACGAAGTGATGGAGGTGAGGTACCCCATAATCGTGGAGCAGTACTCGCTGAACGTCGGGGACGGCTCGGGAAGGGGCAAGTTCAGGGGAGGGTTCGGTGTGGTGAAGGACTACAGGATAAACAACTCCAACGCCAGCTTCACGTCGTCCATGGGGCGCTCCCTCTACCCATGCTGGGGAATCAACGGGGGCGGGAAAGGGACCTCCAACTACTTCGTGATCGAAGAGGCGAACAAGGCTCCGCGCAGGCTGCGCAAGGTGGCGGCCGAGTCGATGCAGATGAGCGACCTCATCAGCCTGAGGACGGGCGGAGGTGGCGGCTGGGGGAGTCCGATGGAGAGGGAGCCCGAGAAGGTCTTCAACGATGTCATCGACGGATACATCAGCGCCGAGCAGGCGAAGAAGGACTACGGAGTGGTCATCGACGAAAGCCGCATGACCATCGACGCCGACGCCACCAAACAACTCAGAGCGAGCTCAAGGCTCTAGGCCAATCCGCAGCGGCGAACAGTGAAGCCTGCATTCTTCGGGACAAGCCCTAAATAACTCAGGAGCCTTTTCAGCGCTTTAACGGATGAAAATTCTAGGCCTTCATGAAAGGTCTGCGATAGGTAGAGCAGTAATAGCCATAGTAATCATCGTCATTCTAGTGGTCGTAGGAATCGCCGCCTACTATGCGACGACTCCCGCACCAAGCACAACGACGACAACAACCACCACGACTACAACCACCTCGACTACGAGCACGACTACAACCACATCCACTGGGCTGGCCTCGGGCGTCCTTAGCATAACGTTCGCCAACGTCCCGGTCACCGACCCGGCCAAGGGGTCTGACGAAGCAAGTTCGGCCGCTCTTGCGAACCTCTACGACACCCTGGTGTTCCCGACATCGTCGGGGACCCTTCAGCCTGACCTGGCCACATCCTGGCAGGTCTCAAGCGACGGCCTGACCTACACCTTCACCCTGAGGTCGGGCGTCACCTTCCACAACGGAGACCCGCTGACGGCGAGCGACGTCGTCTTCTCCATGAACAGGCTGATAGCAATCGGGCAGGGGTACGCGTACCTCTTCGCCCCCTACGTAGCCAGCATCACGGCACCCAGCACCACGACTGTCGTAATCAGCCTGAAGGCGCCCTTCGGCCCATTCCTCACGGCTCTCGTGAGGCTCTACGTGCTCGATCAGACGCAAGTGGTAGCCAACGAGGTGCACACCGGGCCGACGGCGACATTCGGAACCAACGGGGACTACGCTTCCACCTGGCTCCTCACCAACGACGCGGGTTCGGGACCGTACACGATTGGTCAACCAACCAACCTCGAGTCCCAGATGACCCTGTCCGCGTACGCGAAGTACTGGAACGGGACCCTCCCCAACCAGCCTAGCACNNATCCAGATAACCGACCAGTGGCAGGAGTACTCCACCATCCAATCCCTCTCCGCGCTGACTGGAGCCAAGCTAGTCACGATCCCAACAGTCAACGAAATGTACCTGATGATCAACACAAAGATGGCTCCAACCGACGACGTCAATGTCAGGGAGGCGATGTCATACGCCCTCAACTACACCGCAGTCGTCGACAACATATTCCCAGGGTGCAAGCCATCAGCGGGCCCAGTCCCGAGCTCACTTCCTGGACACGACTCGAACATCCCCGTATCAGCCCAGAACCTCGCAATGGCCCAGTCACTGATAGCGAAATCGAAGTACGCCGGGCAGCTCGCCAACTACCCTGTGACCTACTTCTGGGTCTCACAGGTGCCGGCTGAGCAGAAGCTGGCCCTCGAGTTCGCTTCAGACATGCAGAAGATTGGGATATCCGTCAAAGTCGTGGAAGAGCCCTGGCTGACCGTGGTAGCCGACCTGGCCAACCTGACCAGCTCCCCCAACATCGTATCCATCGAGGATGGCGCGAGCTACTTCGAGGCAGGTTCTGTCCTACAGTCGAGGTACACTTCGGCGTCGGACGGGACATGGGAGCAGAACGAGTGGCTACAGAACAAGACCCTTGACGGCTTAATCTCCAGCGCACTTTCGACCCTCGACCAGACGGCCCGCTTCCAGGCCTACGCCAGCGTCCAAGAACAAATCTACAAGACCTTCCCAACAATCTACGCCTTCGATGTCTACGAGGCAAGGGCGTACTACCCGAGCGTAGTCAACTGGTACGCGGCCAACGGCCATCCGATCGTCCTGCTGGGGTACGACTTCTACTACAGGGACTTCCAGTTCTTCCCATCGCAGCTGGCCGCACTAGGCTCCTAGCCGAGTGCGGTCCTCCAATTTTTGTTCCTTCCGAGGTGAGGTTAAAGCTGTCAAACACCCGCGGGAGGACGGCGGGATAGGACGAGCAGCCGGCTGAAGTCCTGGGGCTTCATCCTACGCAGGATTGGTTACTCTGTAATCTCAATCGTCGGGCTTTCCATTCTGATCTTTGTTATTGCGAGGGTCCTCCCGGGGAACCCTGCGAGGCTCGCCCTCGGGCCCCGCGCACCCCAGTCCGCCGTGGACGCTCTGACGGCGGCGATGCACCTGAACAGCCCGATCTGGGTGCAGTACTACTACTGGATTCAGGGGATATTCTCTGGGAACTGGGGCATCTCCCTCTTCACGCAGCGGAACGTCCTGATTGACGTCGAGCAGTTCCTGCCTGCCACCATCGAGCTGATCCTGACGGCGGCCATAATCGACCTGCTGATCGCAGTCCCCCTGGGCCTCGTGGCTGGGAGGTACGCGAACTCCGCGGTCGACAATGGGGTGAGGATCCTCTCCTACCTTGGCATAGCCGTCCCGTCATTCGTCGTGGCAATACTGCTCCAGCTCTCCCTCGGGTACGGGGCTCACCTCTTCCCCATAATCGGGAGGCTCAGCCCGACCACCNNATCCTGCCTGCCTTCGCCCTGGCCCTCGGTCCCATCGCACAGGAAGCAAGGATCATGCGGTCGGCCGTCGTCGAGAACCTCCGCAGGGACTACACGCTGTCGGAAGTCTCCCACGGCCTTCCGGAGACCACCGTCTCGCTGAAGTACCTGATGAAGCCGTCCCTCATCCCGACAGTAACGATCTACGCCCTCGACATCTCGGCGCAGATTGCCAACGCCTTCCTCATCGAGCTGATCTTCAACTGGCCAGGGTTCTCCAGATACGGCCTCAACGCGATGCTGAGCAAGGACCTGAACGCCATCGTGGCCGTCGTGCTCGTCGCAGGCGTGATGTTCGCCATAGCCAACATCCTTGTGGACATCGTGGTCGGCTACCTGGACCCCAGGATCAGGCTGCAGGGGAGGAGCGAGGAGTAGCATGGCGAAGTCCGGGCGCAGCCTCTCAGAAAGGTACGGCAGGTACTGGTACAAATTCAGGAAGAACAAGCTCTCCCTGGTCGGCCTTGGGGCCATAGCGGCGATCATATTCATCGCCGTCTTCGCTCCCTGGCTCTCGCCCTATCCCGCCAGCGCGGGCCTTTACGTCAACTTCTCGGGCGCTGGCCAGTCCCCTTC
>DAEE01000056.1:0-13864 GCA_002495205.1 Thaumarchaeota archaeon UBA183
TACTCTCAGGGGATGAAGCAGAAGATCGCCATCACCGGGGCGTTGATGCATCGCCCCCAGCTCCTGATACTCGACGAGGCCCTGAACGGGCTCGACCCCCGTTCCGCCAAGATAGTGAAGGACCTGATCAGGAGCCTCGCCCAGGAGGGGTACGCCATCCTCTTCAGCACCCACGTCCTTGAGATAGCGGAGGCCATCTGCGACAGGGTAGCGATAATGTACCAAGGGAAGGTCCTCGCAGTGGGGACCGTCCCTGAGCTCAGGACGATGGCTGGGCTCCCCGGCTCCTCCCTAGAGGAGGTGTTCCTGAAGATAACCGGGACCACCGACCTCAGGGACATCGTAGAGGCCCTCAGCCGGTGAACCCCGGCAAGGTATACACGATAGCATCAGTACTAGTCAAGTCCCAGCTGAGGTCCGGCAGGTCGGGCTCGCGAGGCTCACTCAGCTCTCGTCTGTTCGGCAACTCCCTGGTGGTCTTCGTGGTAGACATTATCGTCTTCGCCGGGTCGCTGGGGGGAGTCTACCTCATTCTGGGCGCAATAGGGGGCATCCCGGCCGAGTACGTGAGCCTGGTCAATGCGCTCACTCTCCAGATTGTGACCTCCCTGCCGGCCTTCGTCTTCCTCGCCGTTTTCCTCGCTGGTGTTCTGTTTGAGATGAGCGTCTCCTCAAAGTTCGCGTCGAGCGACGTCGTCAACTGGCTCCCAGTTTCCCAGACCGAATACGTCGCAGCCTCGACGCTCTCGGTCAGCTACATGTACTCGTTCCTCCCCGCGCTTTTCCTGGGGGTGACCTACCCGTTCGCAGCCAGGGTAGGGCTGCAGTCTCCCTGGGGGGTGGCGGCGGCGCTCTGCGCGGTGTCCCTCTTCGGGGTCGGGGCGCTGGTGGAGGTCATGAGGGCTGCCCTGAACAGGGTCACCTCGCTGGCCTACGGCAAGGCGAGGCGCGGCACCATCGTCATCCGGCTCGCAGTGACCGTGATAGTCATCCTCGCGGTCGAGGTCGGGTTCAACCCCGTTATCCTTTCCAGCGTGCTCGGAACCTTCACCGGGGTGATAAGCGCCACGTATTTCGTCCCCATCTTCTGGCCGTCGGCGTCGGTCGGGTACCTCGTCCAGGGGGAGGCGCTCCTGTCGGCAGCTTTCTTCGCGCTTTCGGTCGGATTCGCCGGGGTGGTGCTCCTGGTGGCAGTGAAGGTGCGGGCGAGATTTTGGTCCCCGGTCCCGGTCACCATCGAAGTGACCGGAGCCACCTATGCGCCCCATGCGGGGGGGTTCCTCAGTTCCCTCGGGCTGTCGAAGGTCGAGTCTGCGCTGGTGCGGAAAGACCTCAAGGGGTACACCAGGAGGCGGGAGCTGATGCCCTACCTCGCCATTCCGTTCGTCTTCGTCGCCCTCATATTCTTCCAGGAGTCATCCGTAGGAGGCACAGGCACCTCGAGCTTGGGGGTCGCGGTGTACCCATTTTGGCTGGTGGGGGGCATCCTAGCTGTCATAATGTCCGCGACAAGCATCGGCCAGGAGGGGAAGGCGATTCTGAACGTCTACGCCTCCCCGATACAGCCAGAAGTTTTCCTGAAGGCGAAGCTGCTCGTTTCTCTGATATTCGGGGTGGCGACAATCGTGGCCATGGCAGTCATTGCTTCGGTCCTGGCGTCGGCGACCCTGGAGGGGTTCATGGTGTCCGTCATCGTCGCGGTCGTCATCGCCCTGGAATGCACCCTCATCGGCGTCGCAGTCGCAGCGCGGTACCCTGACCTCCAGGACAGGCCCAGGCCAAGGTTCGTCCGGCCCTTCGGCATGCTGCTGGCAATGGTGCTTGGGGTTGCTTCGGCCTTCCTCACGGCTGGGCCGCTCGTGATCTGGTCGTTTTTCGGGGGGTACTTCGAGGGGCTGGGAATCTCCTTAGGGGTAGCCGTGGTGATAGGCCTTGTCTTCGGCGGACTCGTCAGCTATGGCTCCTACCGCTGGGCACTCTCCGAGACGTCCAGGCTAATGAGAGAAATGACGATCTAGTCCGAAGCTCCCGGGATGCGCTATAGTCGTGATCGCCGGGACTCTGACCGGTGGAGGGCGAGGCGCACTTATCTCTTAAGGTATGGTGCACCGCTGGGTATGGTGCGTCTGGGGTGGGCGGGCACGAAACCCCTCCTCAGGCGTCCGCCTCGATGAAAAGGCTCCTCTCAACTCTATGCACATGGTGTCGAACAAAGCAGCGTACGTTCCGCTTGAATAGGTTCGTATCAGGGCAGGCGAGGGCGATTAGGGCCGGAACAGCCTCTGTTCTTCAAATGGAGTCCCCCTCGTGCTTGGATTACCCCGGCCGGGATTCGAGCCTGCATATGCGGGCTTGAGCGCCTTTGAGACCGAGATACTGGTCTGACACAGGCGCCATGCCGGCGAAGATTTGGGCATGATTAGCCATGCCACCAACGTTCAAAATGGCACAGCCGACTCGAGGTTCCTGGAGTATCACCAAGCGACATACACGTGCTGACAGACCACGTCGTTTCCCAGGGCTGAGAAATGTGATTGTCCTTAATATCACTCCATCCTCCATTGAGCCTCAGAAGAATGAGCTGGCTCGCAGGTATCCAGGAAGCGGGCGTGGGCCTCTCCTTTGTAGTCTTCCCAATCCTGTTCGTCATCGGCTTTGCTGTCCATCCCAATTTGCTTCGGCCGCGCCTCATCAAGAACGTGGATGATCTAGTGGCAAGGGTTCGCCATAATTCTCGGCTGCAGATAGGGCACGTACTGGTACTGGCGAGCACACCACTGCTCATTGTTGTAGCCGTTCAGTGTATGACACTATCGGCGAACGGACCGCTTTCATGGCTTGGACTTGTTGGGGAAGCGAGTGCCGTTTGCGGTACGGTCATCCTGGCAGCCGACAAGGGCGCGCTGGCATTGGTCATCAGCGCCTTTGACACGCTGCCGGACGACAAGTTTGGCCAACTCAAGCCCGGGCTGGAAGCGATTCAAGCCAAGGCTGGCTGGCTGGGGATGCTGCGAGCTCTGGCGCTTTTGCCAATCGGGTTCGCTCTCCTGGCCATCGCAATGTTGAGCGCCGGGTCTATTCCTCTATGGCAAGCATTCGCTATGCTCGCTGGGACTCTGTTGCTTGCCGCACCAGATGGCTACGAGATTATCAGCCTGATCGCGTCGATTCTGCTGGCCACTGCGCTGATTCCGCTGGGACTCCAGTTTCTCCTGTAGGCGAGCACCCAGCAGACAAGAACCACGACGCAATGGTGCGCGATTGCCAAGCTTGAGAAAGGCCTGTTCGCCTTATGTAATGCAGAGAGGCTTTTGCGCGGCGATGGCAAGCATGCTGCGAGGCTTCTCAGGCCAATCACCACGTGAGACCGCAAGGATGGCTGGACTCTTCTATCTGATTTTCATACTGACGTTTGCCCTCGCCTCGTACGTTCGCTCACAAATCATCGTCTACGGAGATGCGGTGACCACGGCCAGCAACATCGTAGCTTCCCAGAACCTGTTCCGCCTAGGTTTCATGAGCGAGTTGGTTTCTGCCTTGTTTTTCCTATTGGCTGCCTGGGCGCTGTACATGCTATTGAGACCCGTTAACAAGAACCTTGCCTTGCTCTTTCTTCTGCTGAACTTGACCGGCGTCGTCATAGAGAGTTTCAACATGCTCAATCTACTTGCCCCTTTGACAATCCTGAACGGCTCTGATTACCTCAATGTGTTCCAGGCAGGCCAACGGCAGGCCCTCGCAATGTCATCGCTCTACGCTTACTCGAATGGGATTATGGTCGCCCAGTTGTTCTTCGGAACATGGTTGCTTCCGCTTGGTTACCTACTCTACAAGTCGCGCCTTGTTCCTCGACTTCTCGGGGCGCTGATAATCCTTGATTTCTTTGGCGTTCTGATCTGGTTCTTCCAGTACTTCCTTCTGCCCAACTATGGAGTTCTGTCTTACCCAGGCCTCGTGGTGAGTTTCATTGCAGAGCTTTCCCTCAGCTTGTGGCTCTTGATCATGGGGGTGAAGGAGCAGGGACCGCTTTCACCATCTGGCTGAGGGAGAAATGGAATGAGCGCCATCAGACAAGCTGGGAGGGGCAACGCTTTCGATGTGCTGAAACTGGCCATTGCAGGAGGATTAGCCTTCTGGGTGGCCAACTTCGCCATTTCCCGGACTGCAATCGCTGCCGAGTATAGGGATGCTCTTTCAATCTCCTATCTTCCAATGCTCGTTGAATCGTTGATTGGGGGTTTGATTATCGGATTCTGCGTTGGCTTCGTCCTGCTCCGTTTCTTTGACAAGATTCCTACAAGGAATCCGATTCTGAAATCAGCCATACTAAGCATGGTCGCCTTAGTCTTCTTTACAGTGGCTTTCGAAGCCCCCGGGACATTTCTCGTCACGATGAATGATGCAACGCGTTACTTCCTCATCGGCACAATGTTCAACTTTGTCAGGATTCTCGCGCTCGGACTTGTGATTGGCTATCTATATGGTAGGACCAACAAAGCCATGGGTCCATAACAGAGCATCCCTGGCGTCCAGCGGCAAGACATTCCCGAAAAGAATAATCCCATATCAGGCTGAGTGAGACTGATTAAGGTTGGAATGGATTCTGTCTGCCAAATGGAGTCCGATATGTGCTTGGATTGCCCCGGCCGGGATTCGAACCCGGGTCGCCGACTCGAAAGGCCGGCATACTCTCGGTACCTGATGGTTTGACCGGGCTATACTACCGGGGCTGGCTCGGGGCCAATGAAGTCTGCAATTAGAGCTTTCTCGCTACGGAGGGGTGAAGAAACACCATTCGCCCAGTTCTTCAAGAAGGGCGCGCCAGTCGAGCTCTCTGAATGGGCGTAGACCTTCAAGGACAATCGTCCCTTCTCTGCTAAGGTAGGAGTTCCTCGGGTGTCGCGCTTCCACTTGTCTAAGCGCGGAAGCTGCCTCGTCGGGCTCGAGCATCGAATCGAAGTACCTCCTTCTGCCGTAGATGTGCGGCATCGCGCCATCTACAAAGAAGTCCGTCAGAATCTCACATCTCCCGGTTGCCCTTTCAAGAACGAAGGAAGCGACGGCGTGTTCGTCGGGCGCCAAGCCACATCCGTCTGTCGCACGTAGCTTCGTCCACAGAGACGATCTCTCGAGCCGGGGAAACAAGTGGGCCACGCTAGCCCTCCCAGACTTCGAAACCCCGAGGTAGGCTCTCTTGAGGCTGGTCAGGGGGACTTTCTCCCTGGGAGAGGCAAGGAGGTCAGGAACGGCGGGGAGAACAGAGTCTGAGGGGTCGAGAAACGACCAACAGAGGCCTGACTTCGCGATGTAGATGGCTCCCTGCCTGGACCTGGCGGTTAGTACGGCCCCTCTCTCGACCGAGAACCCTGACTTCGCAAGCCTCTTCTCGAGGATCCCGACCTGGAGCCTGTTCAGCTTCGGGAGGAGAAGATAGTGCTTCCCTCCGAGCTTCAGCTGGTGGACCTTGAAACGGAGCAAGCATTCATGCTTAGGCATACATAATATATACAAACCTAACCTGTTGAGGCTCGAGAGTTAGGAGATGGCAGAAGACAGAGCCGTTTCGATGGCAGCCCTTGAGGCCCGCATGAAGTCCTACGCTACGCGCGTGGACTCGGCGCTCGCCAGGGAGCTCAAGCTGTACACGCACTCTAGGTTCCACGACCCCCTCGTGTACGCCATTGAGGGAGGGAAGCGGGTCCGCCCGGTCATGCTCATGCTTTCAGCCGAGGCCCTCGGGTGCAAGGACGACTCCGGCCTAGGAGCCGCGGTTGCCGTTGAGCTACTGCACACCGAGTCAATCATCCACGACGACGTCATCGACGAGGAGAAGGTGAGGAGGGCGAAGATGCCTTTCCACATCAAGTACGGTTACAGTGCGTCACTGCTCTCCGCAGACTTCGTCTTCGCGATGATTCTGGCCATAGCAGCCAGGTACGACGACAGGAGAATTGCGGAGGAGGTGAGCAACGCGGCCCTGCAGATGGCCGAGGGGGAGTACTCCGAGCTGACCATCGACCCCCAGGTCTACAAGCTGACATGGGACGAGTACATCAGAATCATCACTGAGAAGACCGCCTCCCTTTTCGAGACGTCGGCCAAGCTGGGGGCGCTGATCGGGGGAGGGGACGAGAAGGAGGTCGAGGCCCTTGCGGACTACGGAAGGTGCATGGGCATCGCGTACCAGCTGAAGGACGACCTGCTCGACTGGAGGTCCCAGGACAAGGTGACCGTCGGCCTGCTGAAGACCCACAGCGAGAGCGAGGTGGTCGGGAAAATGACGGCCCAGGCCGAGTCGTACGCAGAAGAGGCAAAAAGGCGGCTGATGCATCTCCCCAGAAACGAAGCGACTGTGCTGCTAGAGGACCTTTCGGACTTCTCGATACTCCGGGACTATTGAGCGACTGCAGGCCCCTTCTGGCCGTCTACCCAGACTGGCCTAGGATGATGAAGGCTATCGCGAACCCGTAGATTGCGATTGCCTCAGCAAGCACGACGAAGATCAGCGCGGTCGTCCTGACTTCGGCCTTCTCGGTCACTGCGGCGATGGCGGCCGAGCCGGATGTTCCCACGCCGACGCCCGCGCCGAGGGCTGCCAGGCCGAACGCTAGACCTGCCGCGAGGAACTGCTGGCCGTTGGCTGCCGCTCCGGGAGTGATGGCGAAGACCGGAGCCGAGACCGCAGACAAGAGGGTCGCAAGAAAGCTGAGGGCAAGGAATGCCTTGGAAAGCCTTCGCATTGCTTGACGAAACAGCGCCTTCGAAAACCGCTTATAAACGTTGAGAGGGGAGAATTGGAAAACCGGGGCTAGACCCTCAATCTGGAAAGGATCTTCTTCGGGTCCATCCCAGCCTCGACCCCGATGGCGATCGCTGCCAGGTTGCTCACCTCGAATTCGAGGAGCTTGACAAGTGCGAGAATCGGTCCGGGGCTGAGGCCCTGCCAGACAAAGGCGAGGGCCGCTGTGTCCCTCATCTCTTTGGCGAAGCCATCCTCGACCATGTCGATGAGCTCCTCGTCGCTCTGGGCTCCCTGTAGTGGGAAGCGGTAGGCCGATTCAATCATCTTCACCGCCTCTGGCGCAGAGTCGGCGGCGGCCATGCTGTTCAGCGTCTGGAGCGACACCCTCCTCGCGGGGGCAATCATCAGCTCCTGGAGGTCTGCCTCCGTGAGACCCCAGAGCTTCGCGCGTAGAACACTGAGCACATTGTAGGCATCGATGTCTAGTGCGACCAAGTCGTTCACCCCGTTCACGTTGGCTGATTTGGCGGAGTATAGCTTCGAGTTAAGGGAGTACTCCTTCGATATCGCAGAAAGGACCGCGTGGTCGATGTACACGTCAAAGAGCCTAATCTCCCCCTTTGCGGAGTACGCGGAGAGAGCCTTCTCCACGTCGGAGAAGAACTCCGAGCCGGACAGCATCGTGACGGCCTCGTTGACGTCCCGGGCCGAGAGGACCTTCACCATGAGGTCTCTCCTTCCCACGAGTTCCTCGGCCTTCATGTCGAGGTACTCCACGGTCTCTTCGTAGGAGCGGCCGAGGGCCCTTGCCTTCAGGGCCAGTTTCAGGTCCCAAGCTATGTTCTTCAGGTAGTACTGCTGGAGGATCTTGTATCTCCCTGCGCCCTGGGTAGCCGACCTGTGGACGACCGCGAGGCGCTCCCGGAGGGCGAGTTCAATCCTCCTCGCGTTGTAGGGGGAAGACACGCTGGAGAGGGCGTCGGCGTAGGGCGTACTGCGGAGCCTGTTCACAAGCTCTTCCAGCGAGGCGGACTCGGCCAACTTCTGCACCGTGGCCGCGTCGAGGAGCGAGCCCCTGAGCGCGAAAGCCTTGGTTCCGACGTAGGTCCTGCTCGACAAGTGAGTCTCCGGATTCTTGCCTGCCGAAGCCAGACAGCTTATAATGATTAATCCCGCGGAACTGTGAAAGGAACCCGAGGGTTCGATCCGGGACCCCCACCATGCTTAATAACGGAACTCGGGCGCGGCAGAAAACGCATAGCGATTGGGTGTCGCCCGGCTTTCCAAGGTCACGATAATCTCCCCACGCAGTGAGTATGAAGACGTAGCCAAGGCGCTTGCCCACTTCGAGGACTTCCACCCTCTGGAAGGGGTGCCCCAGAACTTCGATCCTGGCGTCCAGGAGCTTACCGTGAAGGCGGTGAGGCTCTTCGCGCAAGCAGACCAGGCGGTCAAGGACCTCGGGCTGAAGCTGATGCCGGGGCAGATGGACATCGTATTCAGGGGGGTCAAGGTGCCCCAGAGCACCTTCGACGCGTCCAACTGGGAGGAGCTCCTCAACAAGGCGGATGCCCTGCTAGAACCCATCGGAGAAGAGGTCAGGGCGGAGAAGGTGCTGCTGCAGAAGGCGCAGAAGGACGAGGCCGACTCGGAGGCGCTCATGGGTGCGCTCAAGGTCGTGTCCGGGTTCTCGTCCGACCTGACCGGGCTCTCTGGGCTCGCTCAGTTCAAGGCCGCCGTCCTGCTTGTCGAGAATGAGAAGCTGGCGGAGTTCGGGAGGTCGCTCCCGGATGCGCTGTTCCTCCGGCAGCCGGTCAGCAGAGATCAGACACTGGTCATGGTGGCCGTCGCCAGGGCTGAAGAGGCGAGGCTTGACAAGACGATGAAGCTCCTCGAGCTCAAACCTCTAGTCATTCCCCCCACCTTCCCACAGAACCCTGCAGAGGCGTACAGGAAGGCTTCCCAGGACCACGACGCAGCCGTCGCGGCCAAGGAGAGGGCCGAAGCTCAGATGGCGGAGTCCAGGGAGAAGCACGGCACCGAGCTCCTCGCGCTGAGAGAGCTGTCGGAGGTTGCCCGGAAGACCCTTGACGAGGCAAGGGTGTCAGGGGAGATGCAGAGGATGGCGATGATCTCCGGGTACATCCCTGCCAGCAAGGAGCCCAAGCTGAAGGAGATGTTCGGCAGGTGGATTGTCCACACCGAGGCCGTAGACCCCGGCTCGGAGGGAGGGCGCGTCCCCACTCTCATGGAGAACAGGAAGGGGCTGGGGCTCTATCAGCCGGTCACCATGGAGCAGGGGATTCCGGCCGAGCACGAGGTGGACCCGACGCCCCTGGTCTCGTTCGTATTTCCCGTCTTCTTCGGGATGATGTTCGGTGATGTTGGCCATGGCCTGATTCTGACCGCGTTCTTCCTTTGGGTCAGGCATGTGTCGAGCGGGAACATGAGGCAATGGGCCAACATGTTCGTCGTGGCTGGAGTCTCTGCGATTGTCTTCGGGGTAATCTTCGGGGAGTTCTTCGAGCTCTCGTTCTCCAGCTTCGTCCCAATCCCAGCTGCCGTAGAGATCATCCACAGGGCAGCAGGGGCTGTAGACACTTTCAACTTCCTGCCGACGCCCTTCGCGGGGATCAACCTTGTCCTGATAGTGAGCTTCCTAATCGGAATCGCCCACCTTGCAACGGCCCTCGGCCTCGACGTCTACCAGGCCGCGAAGGAGCACGACCGCGCGGAGCTCTGGCTCGAGAAGGTCCCGGTCTTCACGATGTACCTTTCGGGCGTAGGGTACGGGCTGGCCTTCGTCGGCGTGGGGTTTAGCTTCAACGTGCTGTCGAGCTCCGCCCCCAACCCGCTTCTCGGAGTGCCCAACAACCTGCTGGGCGCTGTCTCGCTGGCTGTGCTTGTGCCGTCCATGATCGTCCTGTTCGCCGGGAAGAGCGTGGCCATAGCCGCCGGGAGGCTGAAGGGAGGTTCTGTGCTCGGTGCCCTCTCCAACGGTGGCCTAGAGGTCTTCGAGAGGATTTCCCAGTTCATGTCCAACACCATAAGCTACGTCAGGCTTGCGGTCATGCTTCTTGTCCACGCGGCCCTCCTCCTGATAGTCAACCTGCTTCAACCCTGGGCGAACCCGGTTATGATTGTCCCCTGGGTGGTGCTCAACCTGCTCATACTCTCCTTTGAGGCGTTCATAGTCTACGTCCAAGACCTGAGGTTGCACCTCTACGAATTCTTTACGAAGTTCTACACGGGGACGGGCGTGCCCTTCAGGAAGATACTCCCCGACAGGGCTCGAATCAGGATAAACTGGCTCTAGCCCAGTCCGGCGACCGCGCCCGAAGCGAAGTTGATTGCCTGCTGAGGGAACAGGCCGATGCCAATTATCAGCCCGACCATTACGGCGAAGAGAAGGACGAACCAGAAGGGCTCCTTCACCCTCTCCGTGCTCTCCCCTTCGTCGATGTACATCCGCTTTATGACCCAGGCATAGTAGCCTAGGCTGAAGGCAGAGTTCAGGATTGCTGCCAGGGCCAGCCAGGCGTAGGGCCCGTTGGCGACAGAGAGGACGAGTATCAGCTTGCTCCAGAACCCGCTGAGCGGGGGGACCCCCGCAAGGCCGAGGAAGGCGACGGTCAGCGTGAACGCAGTGATGGGCATCCGCTTCCCAAGCCCGTTGTAGGCGCCCAGGTCCGCCCTCCGGAGTTGGAGGAGGACGAGGGCCGCTGCCAGGAAGGCCACCCCCTTCATCACCGCGTGGTTGATCACGTGGAAGACCGTCCCAGTCAGCCCGAGAGTGGCGGCGGATGAGCCGGGAGCGTTGGCGAAGGCCACGAACCCGATGAGCATGTACCCCGCCTGGGCGATGCTCGAGTACGCGAGCAGCCTGGTCATGCTCTTCTGGGTCAGTGCGGAGATGTTCCCGACAGTCATCGTAATTACAGCGAGCACTGCGAAGACGTTCGCCATCGTGAAGATTGGGCTCTTCGTGACTGCGTAGAGCGTGGTGATGGCGAGGAGGACCCTGATGGCTGCGATGAACCCGGCCTTCTTGGTGGCTGCCGCGAGGAGGGTGCTTATGGTGGTCGGGGCCCCTTCGTACGCGTCAGGGATCCACATGTGGAAGGGGACAATCGACATCTTGAAGCCGAAGCCAGCGACGAACAGGAGGGTGGCGACGCCTGCGAGGGCCGAAGGATGGCTCGTGAAGCCGGCGACGACAGCCGAGATCTGGGTGCTGCCTGTGAGGCCGTAGGCGAGGCTGATTGCGTAGAGGATGACCGCAGACGACATCGCTCCTATGATCGCATACTTGACCGACGCCTCGTTTGACCGGAGTTTCTTGTCGAAGCCGGCGAGGACGTAGGTCGGGAGGCTCATCAGCTCCCATGAGACGAAGAGCATCAGCAGGTCCTGGGAGTAGGCGAGGAGGACCATGCCCAGGGCGGTGAATGCTAGCAGGCTGTAGTAGACAGGGTTGCTGGTGCTCTTCTGGAAGTCGAAGGACGCTACTGCGACCGCCAAGGTAACGCCGACGGTCACCAGTGCGAACACCCCGCCCAGCTGGTCGGGGATGACGAGAGAGCCGGCCCAGGGGACCGAGGAGGGGTACAGGGTGAACAGGCCGATCAGAGCGAAGGCGGCCGCGAGCACCAGGGCGAGGATGTACCCCGCGAGGTTCTCCTTCCCGCTTCTGAAGACCTGGAGAAGAGGGAGGAACAGCCCTGTCCCTGCGAGCAGCGCTACTGTGATGGTGAGGTAGTCAATCATACTACGCCAACCCCCTCAGGAACTGGGCCACCGGGAGGGCCGGTGTCAGGATGAGGTACGAAGCAACGATGAGGATTACCAGCGGGACCAGGTAGACCGCGAAGGCCGCCACGTCCGACCATTCCATGTCGTGGGCCTCGTGCCCCGGCTCCGCCGGAGACAGGACAGCCCTCTTGATCATCCAGAGGAAGTAGCCGGCGGTTATGACTGGTACGAGGACGGAGATGGCGGTGACGGCGTAGGCTGAAATGCCCGCCGCTATGATCATGAACTCGGCCAGGAAGCTGGAGAACGGCGGCAGGCCCATGGCTGCAGCGGCGCCCAGCACCAGGACTGCCGCGGTCCGAGGCATCGTGGTCCCCAGCCCCTTCAGAAGCGGGATCTCCCTGGTTCCCGCCTGGTGCTGGATGTATCCAGAGAGCATGAAGAGGCTCCCCACGGCCAGGGCGTGGGTGAACATCTGGAAGATGGCTCCCTGGATGCCGAGGAGGTTCCCTGAAACCAGGGTCGCATAAGCGCCGAATAGAACGAACCCCATGTGGTTGATGCTGNNTCTTCTTCAGGTCCTTCTGCAGGAGCGCGGCCACAGCCCCGTAGAACATGGAGAACAGGCCGAGGGCCAGGAAGACCCAGGCGTATTCCGTCGAAGCGCCGGGGAACAGCCCGATGCTGATCCTGAGGAACCCGTAGCCTCCCATCTTCAGCAGCACCCCGGCCAGCAGCACCGAGATGGGGGAGGGCGCCTCGACGTGTGCGTCTGGGAGCCATGTGTGGAACGGGACAAGGGGGAGCTTCACGGCGAACCCGATGAACGACGCCAACAGCGGGATGTACTCGAGGCTGACAGGAATCTGGTGGGCCTGGAGCATGGCCTGGATGGTAGGGATGTCGAAGGAGGGCGTGGGCATCCCCATGTAGAAGTAGAGGAAGCCCAGGAGCATGATGGTGCTCCCGGCGAAGGTGAAGATGATGAACTTCAGCGCGGCATATTTCCTTCGCGGGCCTCCCCACACACCGATGAAGAAGAACATCGGGATCAGGACTATCTCCCAGAAGATGTAGAACAGAATCAGGTTGAGCGAGGTGAAGACCCCCATTATCGCTCCCTCGAACATGAAGATGAGGGAGTAGTACTCGGGCTCGTGGTGGTCGATGAGCCTCCTGGAGCCGACGATGACGAGGACAGTCAGTAGCGCAGAGACGAACAGCAGGGGGGAGCTGAGCCCGTCGACGCCGAGGAAGTAGTTGAGGCCGAAAGAGCTGAAGCTAATCCAACTGTACTTCTCCTGGAATAGGTACTGGCCCCCGGGGGGCGGGCTCGCGTAGACCTGCCAGAACACGTAGCCCGCGATGAGCATGACCACGAGCGCTAGTGCGAGGGAGACGTAGATCCCGAGGCGCCTGTTCGCCCTGGTCGCCAGATAAACGACCGGGGCCGCAACGAGTGGGAACGCGATCAGCAGCGAGAGAATGTAGCTCATGGCAGAGGGACCCCCACCCCGGCCCGCCAGATGGCGAGCAGGAGGAAGACTACCAGGAGGAGTATCCCTATGGCGAAGGCTTGGGCGTACTGCTCGACGATGCCGGTCTGAATTCTCCTGAACGTTCTAGAGAGAGACTGCCCAACTGAGGCGAACCCGTTGGCCGCTCCGTCCACAATCTTCACGTCCACCCAGTTGCCTGCGCTCGAGAGGTACACGCCGAGGACGGAGCCGGCCTGGTTGACCCTGAACAGGCCCCGGTAGTCGAAGCTCTCGCTCAGCCACCTTGAGGCTACGAGTGGGGCATTGACGAAGACCTTGTAGTAGATGGCGTTGATGTACCACCTCTTCTCGAGGAAGTTGTACAGGCTGTGCATGAACCCGGTCTGACCCACTAGGCGCGACGGGTCCATTCTCCTACCGAGGTAGAACAGGAAGGCAGCAGAGAACCCCACTGCCACGATGAGCAGGGTGATTCCCATGGGGGCTGCCTCGACGGCGCCCGAGGGCGCGGCCAACCCCGCTGTCGGGAAGAGGGACGTGATGTAGCCCGAAGCAGCGGACTGCAGCGCGGCCTGGATATTCAGCGACGGGATGAACTCCCCGGTGAGGGCGGCCAGCCCGATTATCACGGTCAGGCCCGCCAAGATAGAGTAGGGGATCCACATTATGGGGCTGGGCTCGTGGACGTGATGCCCCTGGCCTTCGACCTCGGCCAGGTGCCTGCTCCTGTCCCCCATGAAGACGAGTCCGAGCATCCTGAACGAGTAGAATGCGGTCATCCCTGCCGTAAGTGCGCCGACCGCGAAGAGTGCGTACTGCCCTGCCCCCCAGGCGGCGCCGAGGACTGCGTCCTTGCTCCAGAACCCGCTGA
>DAEE01000056.1:13913-16124 GCA_002495205.1 Thaumarchaeota archaeon UBA183
CAGGCCTTGAAGATGGCGTGGCTGAGCAGCTGGTAGAGCGCTGCGGACAGGCCCGCCGAGAAGTCGGTGGAGAGGCCCGCGACCCCGACGGCCAGCATCATGTACCCAATCTGCGACACAGTCGAGTAGGCGAGGATCTTCTTCAGCTCGAACCCCACAAGAGCCTGGCTTGCTGCGAGCACTGCAGTGAAGGCGCCTATCCATGCCACGGTCAGGAAGAACGGCTGGACCACGCCGACTCCGTAGGCGCTCAGGCCGAGGGCGATGAAGTAGAAGATGGGCGCGACCCTGGCGACAAGGACCACCCCTGCCTTGACCATCGTGGCCGCGTGTATGAGCGCAGAGACCGGGGCAGGGCCTGCCATGGCGTCGGGGAGCCACTCGNNCCACTCGTGCAGCGGGAACTGGGCGGACTTGCCCACGGCGCCGCCGAAGATCAGAAGCGCCACTGGCACAAGAAGGCCTGACGAGTAGAGGTGCTGGAACCAGTTCCCCTGGTCCTGGGCGAGGGCGTAGTAGTTGAAGGTCCCCGAGTAGAAGAAGAGTATCAGGATGCCCGCGAGCATCGCCACGTCGCCGATCCTCGTCATCACGNNGCCTTCATCCCCGCCTGGGACGGGGAGTAGGCCTGCTCCTCGCCCAGGGCCTTCTCCCCCGGAGTGCCGACCCAGTCCTTCGTCTCGTCCTTCCAGTAGTGCCCTATGAGGGCGTAGCTGCACAGGCCTACCATCTCCCACCCGATGAAGAGGGAGAGGAGGTTGTCGGAGAGCACTATCAGCTGCATGCTCCCGATGAAGAGCGTGATGAAGAAGAAGTACCTGTTGTGGCCCCCGTCCTCCTTCATGTACTCGAGGCTGTAGAGGACGATGAGGAAGCTGACCCAGGCCACGACGTTGGTGAGAATAGCGGTGTAGGCGTCCGATAGGACGCCGACGGTCAGCCCCAGCCCCGATATCCAGGGGACGCTGGTGGTCAGTGGCCCGATTTCGGTGACTGCGAGCGCCTGCCCCTCGAGGACTGGGACTAGCATCGTGAAGGCGAAGAGCGCGGAGAGGAAGGCGAACGCTGCCGCAGCGTAGTCACCGAGCCTGCCCGCCTTCCTGAGGCCGACAGTGACCAGGGCCCCCGCGTAGGGGAGGATGAAGATCAGCCAGATGAAGTAGGACGGGATGGCGTAGGTCAACTCAATGGACCCCTCCCAGGCTGAGGATGTTGGCGAAGCCCGTCAGGAACTTCACGACGGCGTCCGGGTAGATGCCGATGATTATCGAGGCGACCACGACGGCGAGGAGCGGCAGGGTCATGGTCAGGGGGGCGTCGGTGACGCTCTCGAGCCCCGAAGCCAGCTGCCCGAAGAATATTCTCTTGATGGGCCAGAAGGTGTAGGCGACAGTNNCCCGACGCGCCCTGGGAGAAGATGCCGGCGAACATGATCCACTCGGCCTGGAACCCGCTCGTGGGAGGCACGGCCGAAAGTATCAGGGCCCCCAGGACAAAGAGCGCTGCTGTGAAGGGCATCTTCGACGCCAGGCCCCCCATCTGCTTCATGTCTCTGAGCCCGGTCTGCGTGACCAGGATCCCGGCGACTGCGAACACGACGAACTTGCCAAGAATCTGACTCCCAAAAAAGAACACCCCGCCCACGGCCCCCAGGGTCGCCGTACTGGCCAAGCCCAGGACCGAGTAGGCGGTTTGGCTCATGGTTGACCAGGCGAAGACGTACTTGACGTCGTTCTGTGCCATGGCCACCGCCCCGCCGTAGAACATGGTGATCACCGCCCAGGCCATCAGCGGGAGGCTGAACGACTGGAATACTGTGGGCATGCCGAAAAAGAGCAGCCGCGCGATGACGTAGGTACCGATCCCCGACACGACCGCCATGGTGGGCGCGAAGGACGTTGGGGGCTCAGCCTCCGTGATTGGGAGCCACATGTGGAGCCCGAAGATCGCCATCTTGACCAGCCAGCCGAGGAGGATGAGCCCCGCTATCCAGTAGGCCCAGCTACTGGTCTGTGCGCCCCCGAGGGAGGAGATGTCGAAGCTCCCAGTGGCCACGTAGGAGAGCGCTATCCCCGCGAGGAAGACGAACGCGCCCAGCTGGTTCCATATGATGTAGATGATGCCGACCCTCTCCTTCTGGACGTAGCCGAACAGGCTGATGATCACGAATGTGGGGATTAGGACGAGCTCCAGGAACAGGTAGAGTTCAAT
>DAEE01000058.1:0-700 GCA_002495205.1 Thaumarchaeota archaeon UBA183
TCAGGGTTGCTGCGGCAATTGCAGCCAGCAGGAACCTCATCCCAGCGCTTGAAAGGATGAGCAGGAGCCTATCGGCGCTCTCCAGGAAGACGTCGGCGGTATACAAGTCAGGGAGGACTCATCTCAGGGATGCCCTCCCGGTCACAATGGGTCAGGAGTTCGGCGCCTACGCCGAGGAGTTCGCCAGGGACGAGAAGCTAATCAGCCAGGCACTGGAGTACACCCTCGAACTCCCGATAGGCGGGACCGCTGTTGGGACAGGGCTCAACGCAGACCCCAAGTTCGGGGCGATGGTCGCCAAGGAGGTCGCCGGCCTCTCCGGTATCAAATTCACGAGCGCGAAGAACAAGTTCAGGCCCACAAGACTCCTCACCGATCTGTCGACGCTGAGCGGGACCATGAGGTCGACCAGCATAGACCTCTACAGGCTCTGCCAGGACCTGAGGCTGATGTTCTCGGGGCCGCTGACGGCCCTTGGTGAAATAGACATCCCGACCCAGGAGGAGGTCGCAGGCAGCAGTATAATGCCTGGGAAGACCAATCCGGTGACAGTGGAAAGCGCGTTGCTCGCTGCAGGAGAAGTGATCGGCCTGGACGGGGCGAACGCATACGCTGCGTCGCTGGGAGAGTTTGAGCTCACCATGGGCGTACCATTGATGGGGTATAACGTGGTCCTCCAGGCGAAGCTCCTTTCGGAGGC
>DAEE01000058.1:756-3531 GCA_002495205.1 Thaumarchaeota archaeon UBA183
CAAGGGGGTCTCCATCAGGACCGCACTCAAGAAGCTCGGATATAGGGAGGAAGATATCACCGCGCTCCTGAGCATGAAGGATCTGGTCGAGCCGGGAATTCCCTCGAAGAAGGTCTAACCGCGTTTTCAGCCGGAAACGGTCGGTTTCAGCGCCTTACCTTTACCCCAATCTTCTCAATCAGCTTTCCCAATTCGGAGTCGTCTGCCGCGTCCAGCCTGAGGTACTTCAGAATCTCGTCCTCGTCCATCCCCACCCGTCGCGCCTCGGCCACCGTAGCCCTGTAGGCCTCCAGCTCAGTCGGGCGGTCGACATACTCGAAGGCCTGGTCGTAGAGCTCCTTCCCTTCGAGGAACTGCCTGACGTGGACTAGGACGTGTATGACATCCAGATAGAGGAAATCATTCTTGGCGGAGGTGAGGTGCTTCGCACCGATACAAATCGTCCCCGTATCCCTGTCGAGCCAGAGCCCGGAGTCGCCGCGCTCGACCCTAAGCTTGAGGTGCTTCATTGTCTTGGTCATCTGGGACCTGGAGCCGAAGACCTTGAGCAGCGCGGAAGAAGCCTCGAGTCCGGCGAAGATCTCTGACAGCTTGTACTCCCCGACAGGTGCGCTCCGCTTGACGCGGAATGATTTTACCCGCAAACGACGCCTTGAGAGCGCCTCAGCAATCAAAAGGCCGGAACTCAAAAAGTAGTATTGGCGCGGTAAAGATTGGTTCACACGAACCCGTTCAAGAGTTCTTCGAAACTGTGGGTCCATGCTCCTTGCGCCTTTTTCTACTGCGAGCACCCTCGGGGATGACGATGGACATCAGGGACGCGTTCACTCAGCAGCCATCGTTCACCACGGAACGGCTCCTCGTCCGCCCCCTGGACCGTTCCGACGTGGAGGCGATTTTCGCGATAAAATCGGACCCCCANNGGGGAGGCTGGCCGCCCGAGGGAAGCGGGACTCGATGTTCTGGGTCTTCGTCCCCAGCGGGGAGAGGAGGGCGGTTGGGAGCTGCTGCTTCTGGCACTTCGACTTGGAGTCGAGGTGCGCCGAGCTCGGGTACGAGCTCCACAGGGCTTACTGGGGAAAGGGGATGATGACAGAGGCCCTCGCGCCGGTTCTGGCATATGGATTCGACGGCCTTGGGCTAAACAGGATTGAAGCGTGCCCCCTGGCCGAAAACGCAGCTTCAAACGCCCTCCTCCGCAGCTTCGGATTCAGGCATGAAGGTACCCTCCGTCAGAGGGTCGGATTCAGGGAGCGATACATGGACCAGCACTATTACGGCCTCCTGAAATCAGAGTGGAACCCGCGGGCGGTTGGTTGAGACCCTCCGAAGGGCGCTCCCGTGGCCCAGTCCTTTAGGGAGCCCATGTAGAGGCTCCTAGTTTATTTGCTCTGGGAGCGAGAAAACGGGGCGGTCGGGATGATAGCCTCGCTAAGTGGGATAAGGGGGGTCCTGAATCGGGATCTGAGCCTTGAAGACTTCGCCAGGTTCGCGGTCAACTTCGGGAGGGCCACAGGCTCCAAGGAATTCCTGCTGGCCCGGGACACAAGAAGCACAGGACCTGCGATCTGCAAGGCGGTTGCGGCGGGCCTCACCTCGCTGGGAGGAACAGTCTACGACTACGGCATTATATCGACTCCTGCCCTCTTCCGGGAGAGCAGGGAGAGCGGACTCCCAGCTGTGATGGTGAGCGCCTCCCACAACGAGCCGGAGTTCAACGGCCTGAAGTTCGTGTTCGGGGGAGCGGGGGCAGGCCAGGAGGTATTCGGGCAAGTGGTCGGCGGGCAGGCTGCGAGATTCGCCTCCTTCGAGCGAGGGCTGGTGAAGAAGGCGCGCCAACCCGCCTACGTCGGCGACCTGGTCGCGAGGTTCGGGGCAGGGTCCTGCGAGGGGGTGAAGGTAGCCGTGGACTTGGGTGGCGGAGCCGCCATCTCCCACACGGTCCCGTTGCTGAGGCAGCTCGGGTGCGAAGCCAAATCAATGAACGACGCCTACGGTGTGTTCGTTAGGAGGGTGGATCCAGTGGCAGACGAGCTGGCCCTCTTGAGGAAGACCGTCAGACAGAAGGGATGCGACATCGGCCTCGCCTTCGACTGCGACGGGGACAGGCTGGTGATAGTCGACTCGTTGGGGAGGAAGCGGAGCGGAGACTTCATGCTCACGCTGGCTCTCTCGGAGATGCTGGCGGGGACGGGAGAGAAGAAGCTGGTCGTGTCCGTGGACACGACCCAGGCCATCGAAGACGTGGCAAGGAGGGCCAAGGGGCAGGTGTTCAGATCGAAGGTGGGGGAGGCGAACGTCGTCCGGGCGATGAAGGAGCGCGGGGCGATGCTTGGCGGGGAGGGGAGCAGCGGTGGCCTAATCGACGGCTCGTTCAACTACTGCCGGGACTCGATGCTCGCTGCGCTTGCGATCATCAGGGCGCTGAAGAGGGAGGGAAGGAAGTTCTACGACTCGGTCCCAGTGTATCATCAGGAGCGGGTCGCCCTCGAAATCTCCAAGGTGAAGGCACTGAAGGGGATCAAGAAGCTGGCAGGGGAGTACGAAGGAGCGGACCTCGTGGACGGGCTGAAGATTGGGCTCCCAGGCAGGAGTTGGGTGCTGTTGAGGCCGTCGGGGACCGAAGACCTGGTGCGGGTCTCGGCCGAGGCGCCGACGCTGGAGAAGGCGAGCCAACTGGCGAAGTCGTTCGCGAAGAAGCTCAAGGAGCTGAGCGGCTAGCACGCCAGACGAGCTGGATGTCATAAGGTCGGTCGTCGGCCGGGTTGCGAAGCT
>DAEE01000058.1:3637-26986 GCA_002495205.1 Thaumarchaeota archaeon UBA183
TTCGTGGTATCCCTCGGGCTCAAGAGGGGAATCAGCCAGAGTGAAGTGGACGAGCTGGCGTCGGGGTTCAGGGACGCCGAGAAGGAGTGGGGGGTCCTCCTTGTGGGTGGGGACACTAACGAGGCCAAAGAGCTCGTCATAGATTGTGCCATGGTCGGATTTGCCGTGGGGGTCGTCCCCCGGGGGGGCGCCAGGCCCGGGGACGCGCTGGTCGTGACCGGGGCCTTCGGGTTCCCATCTGCGGGGCTGAAGATCCTGAAGGAGTCGGCGTCTGCAAGGCCGAGGTTCGGGCAGAAGGCGAGGTGCAGCGTGCTCTACCCGACCCCCAGCCTCGAGATCGGGATGGCGCTCTCCCCCTACCTGTCCTCGGCCATGGATTCGAGCGACGGGCTCGCCAGGAGCCTGCACACACTCGCGCGTGCGAGCCGTGTCGGATTCGAGGTGACGGCCCTGCCCGCAGCCGTCGGGTTGGCGGAGTTCGCCGCAGCCAACAGGCTGAGCGTGGAGGAGTTGGTCCTTGACGGAGGGGAAGAGTATGTCATCGTCGGGACTGTCCCGAAATCCAAGGTGAAGGGGGCGAAGGCTGCGGTACGTAGGGCTGGTGGCGAGCTGCTCGATATCGGAAGGGCTACGTCGGATGCAGGGCAGGTGACGCTTGGGAGGGGAAAGACCCGAAGGCCCATCAGGGACGCCGGGTGGACGCACCTACGCTGAGGCAGCCTTCACAGTTTTCTCGAACTTCTTGACCAGCTGGTCTGCGGCTTCCTGGCTGTCCGCCTCTCCGAAGATCCGTATGATTGGCTCGGTGCCAGAGGGCCTGATGAGGACCCACGAGTGCTCCCCGTTCCAGAGCTTGATGCCGTCGGTGCGCTCCACCTCCCCCTTCGCCTGGCGCTCCACGGCCCGCATCACCACCTCGACGCCCTTGCGCCCGACCTCGACCTTCGTCTTCGCCTGGTAGTAGCGGGGGACGACGAAGGAGAGAGCCTTGGAGAAGGACATGCCACGACCAGCGAGGCACTCAAGCATCAGGGCAGTGGTCATGCCGCCGTCCCGAACAGCGATGTGGGGCTGGTAGATGCACCCCCCGTTCTCCTCGAAGCCGAAGACAGCCCCCCTTTCCAGTATCGCCCGGGCTATCTCGACGCTCCCGACCCTAGTACGGAGCACCTTCGCGCCGTGCTTCTTGGCCACCGCCTCGATGGCCTGGCTGGAGGCCACGGACGTGACCACGGTGCCGCCCCTGTGCCTGCCGAGGACGAAGTCGGCCACGAAGCACCCGCTCTGGTCCCCCCAGAGCACCCTGCCGTTCTCGTCGCAGAATATGGACCTGTCACCGTCCCCGTCGTAGGCGACGCCGAGGTCTGCGCCGACGGACTTCACCGCCGCTGAGAGGTCCTTCAGCGTGTCGGGGGTCGGTTCCGGGCCCCTGCCGGGGAAGTTCCCGTCGACCACGGAGTTGATCGTGATGAGCTTGCACCCAAGGGACTCCACGATGTAGGGAGCCGCGACGGACTGGGCCCCGTTGCCCAGGTCCATCACGACGGTGAACTTCCTTTCAGCGATCGCCTTCGCGTTCACCTTGGAGAGTATCCCGCTTACGTAGTTCCGCACCACCGAAGGCTCCTGGCGCGCCACGCCGATGGACTTCCAGTCGGCCTTGGTCTGGGACCTGTCGAAGTAGATCTTCTCTATCCTCTGCTCGTCCAGGTGGGGCACCTCTACCCCGTCGGAGCTGGAGACCTTCAGGCCGTTGTAGTGCGGAGGGTTGTGGGACGCGGTGACCATCACGCCGCCCTTGAAGCCCATGGTCTTGACGCCGTACTGGAGCGCAGGGGTGGGCACCAGTCCCGCCTCTGCGACGTCCCTGCCGGAGCTCAGCAGCCCGGCGACTGCGGCGTTGGCTATGGCCGGGCTGGAGAGGCGGCCGTCCTGTCCGAGGAGCACTTCGCCGCTGCCGAAGTAGGTGCCTATGGCCTCGGAGAGGCTGATGACGAAGTCGAGGTCGTGAGAAACACCCGGGACGAACCTCACGCCGTTGGTGCCGAAGAGCCGCTGCTGGGGTGCGGCCAAGGGCCGACGATACTGGTCGGACGGGATAAAACCTTCCGATTTTTGGCCCTCTCATGGGAGCCCCCTAATCTGACTCGGCAAACGCTTATGTCAATACATGGGGCGACGGGCTCTGGGCCCGTAGCGCAGTACGGATAGCGCGGCAGAGCTTGGCGCCGACCCTTCTAAGCTGTAGGTCGTGCGTTCAAATCGCACCGGGCCCGCGTTCGAATCCTACTTGCGAGCCCTGCCGTCCAGGAATCTGTAGAATCGGACTTTGAGGAAGTCCTGGACGACGAACCAGGCGAGGGCATATCCCCACACCAGGAAGGCTAGGTTCCATCCGATCGCCGGGAGGAGGATGCCGTACACCGTTATCGCTGTCGCGACCACCTTGGTCAGGACGATGGCTGCGAAAAGAGACTTCCCTGGCCTTATCGACCAGAAAGGCCCCTTCGTCCGGGCGACGAATAGTGTGAGGTGGCCCGCGACGGCAAGCTTGAGGAGAATGAAGGACTGAATCAGCGCTGTGCTCAGATGGAGGACGTCGAGGCCGATGTAGAGGAGAATGAAGGACGAGACTACACCGATGGCGCCAAGGAAGGTGGACACGCTCAGGAGGGTGCGCATGTCCCACCTTTCGGGCTCTGAAGAGTACTTCACGTTGTCGTAGGCAATGGTGATGATTGGCATGTCGTTGAGGAGGGCGAGCAGCACTATCATCAGGGCAGTCACGGGGTAGAACTGGAATGCGATTATCGAAAGGGTGATGAAGGCAAGCACGCGGATGGTCTCTGTAATGCGGTAGGTCGCGTAGTTGGTCATCCGTTGGAATATCTTCCGGCTCTCCTTGACCGCGTCGATGATCACCGAGAGCCCCGGGCTGGTGAGCACTACATCGGCTGCCGACTTCGCGGCGTCCGTCGCCCCTGCGACCGCAATCCCTGCGTCCGCCTTCTTGAGTGCGGGGGCGTCATTGACCCCGTCCCCCGTCATGCAGACGATGTGCCCCTTCTTCTGAAGCAGGTCGACTATGCGGTACTTGTGTTCAGGAAACACCTCCGCAAAGCCATCTGCGCTCTCCACGGTCGACTCGGCCTCGGCGTCCGGCTGGTCCAGAAAGGACGCCGGGGTCGCTATGTTCGTGCTTAGGCCGACCAGGCTCGAGACCTCCTTCGCGATGGCCGCGTGGTCTCCTGTTACCATCTTCACCTTCATCCCCATCGACTCCGCAGTCGCGATGGTGGCGGCTGAGTCTTCACGGGGAGGGTCGTAGAGGGCGATGAGCCCGGCGTACTTCCAATTCCCGCCGTCTGTCCTGGCGACTCCAAGCGAACGGAACCCCTTGGAGGCGAAGTCTTCCACAGCACCGTCCACCTCTCCCTTCAGGCTGTCGTCTGCCCGGACCAGCTCCAGGATAGATTGGGGCGCGCCCTTGGCGACCCGGAAGGCCTGGTTGGAGCCCCCGCTCACCTCCGCCTCGGTCCGCTTTGAAACGGGGTCGAAGGGCTTGAAGCTCTGAATCACGTAGGGGGCCAGGTTTGCTCCCTCGACCCCCTTGGCCCTCGCGATGACCGTGTCGTCTATTGGGTCCTTGTCCTCCTCCCGGGAGGCGAGCGCCGCGAAGAGGAGGACGTCGTCCTGTTTGAAGCCAGCCAGCGGCCTGACCTCCCCGACGGTGAGCTCGTTCTTGGTGATGGTCCCAGTCTTGTCAGCACAGAGTACGTCCACCCCGGCCATCTCCTCGATGGCGACGAGCTTGCTTACGATTGCCTGTCGCTTCGCGAGAGCCTCCGCGCCCACGGCCATTGAGACGGAAAGGACGGCGGGCATGGCTGCAGGTATCGCCGCGACGATGAGGACCAGCCCGAACTGGAGGAGGTCGAAGGGGGGGAGCTGGCGGTAGAGCCCCACCAGGGTGGTGATGGCTACGAGCGCCACGGCGATCACTATCAGGTAGTCCCCGATCTTCACGATGGCCTTCTGGAAGTGGCTCTTCGTCTCTGCCTCCTCGACGAGTTTGGTGGTCCTGCCGAAGTAGGTCCTCATCCCGGTCGCCACCACCACTCCGTTCATCTCCCCTTGGCGCACGATCGAGGAGGCGTACACCTGGTCTCCCTGATGCTTCTCGACCGGGAGGGACTCTCCAGTTAGTGCTGACTGGTCGACAAGTAGGTACTCGCCTTCGACCAGTTGGGCGTCGGCAGGGACGATGTTCCCCAGCCGCAGCCTGGTCATGTCGCCCGGGACCAGCTCAGCCGCAGAGACGTCCGTCCACTTCTTGTCTCTGAGTACGGTCGCCCTCAGGGCCAGCCTCTTCTTCAGTAGCTCTATGGCGTTCCCAGCCTTGTTCTCCTGCCAGAATCCGACCACGGCGTTCACGGCCAGCAGGACAGCGATTATTGCGAGGTCGTCCCAGTGCTGAATGACGGCGGAGATGGCTGCCGCGGCCTCAATCATCCATGGGATGGGGCCCCAGAAGTACCTGAGGAAGGCTACGAGCCGGGATTGCTTCTTCTCGGCGATCTCGTTGCGCCCGAACTCTTGGAGCCTACTGGCAGCCTCCGAGGAGGTGAGGCCATCGGGGCTCGTCGACAACTTCTGGAATAGGTCGGCAGGAGGGACACCCTTCGAGGCAGAGTCGTCCGCCAATCCGCTGTCGCCGTGGCCCCTCTGATGCCCTAGGCGGGCTCCCCGCTGCCCGCCAACCCTGCCTTCGCGCTATCGAGCTTTGGATACTTCATGTCCAGCCCCTCCAGGACCTTCACTATTGCCTGGGAGACCACTAGGTCCCTGAACCAGGGGTGATTGGAGGGGACGACATACCACGGGGCCCACTTGGTGCTTGTCCTAGCCAGGGCGTCCTCGTAAGCCCTGGTGTATTCCTTCCAGTAGGACCTCTCGTTGTAGTCGAGGTAGCTGAACTTCCAGTGCTTCGTCGGGTCGTCCAGCCTGTCTTGGAACCGCTTGGCCTGGGTCTTCTTGTCGATGTGAAGGAAGAACTTCAGGATGGTGGTCCCTTCTTCGGTCAGCATCCGCTCGAAGTCGGAGATCTGCTTGTACCTCTTGCTCCACACCTCCTCTGGGACGAGGTTGTGGACCCGTTCGACGAGAACGCTCTCGTAGTGGCTCCGGTTGAAGATGACGATCTCTCCCCTCCCTGGAACTTGCCTGTGGGCGCGCCAGAGGTAGTCGTGATCGAGCTCCTCCACGGATGGCTTTCCGAAGTGGGCGACCCTGACTCCCTGCGGGTTGACCCCCTCGAACACCCTCCGTATGGTCCCGTCCTTGCCTGAGGAGTCCATGCCCTGGAGGACGACGAGCATCATGTGCTTGTGCTCTGCGTACAGCAGCTCCTGTAGCGGATCGAGCCTCTTGACGAGGGAGCTGATGGCCTTCTCGGCGTCGCCCTTGGAACCTTTGAAGCCAGACGTGTCACCCGGGTCCCACCTGCCTAGGCTCGCCCCGGACGCCTCCTTGACAAGGTACCGCTTCAGGTGCACCTCGGAGGCCATGGAGACCCGTTCCCGCAGACTGGGCTATAGCGATTTCGAGGCGCCGGGGTGAGAGTCAGTGGACGCGGTACCCGTCGTTCAGTGCCTCGGTGAAGGTCCTGAACGTCTCCTTCCGACGCCTGAGCGTCAAGAAGGCCCCGGTGGTGGCGACGATGTTGGTCAGGATTATGACGTAGGTCACGATGTTGAGGAACAGGTCAGAAAGGGGGAGCGCGAGGTTCACAGCGACTATCGCCAGGGTCGCGGGGACGAGTCCCTGCGCACACATGAGCACGATTACGTTCCTGTCGGCAGAGAGCTCCGAATGCCGGGTAGACAGACCCGTCACCCCATATCTGAAGACGAGAAGTATCGAGACGACCAGGATGCCCACGGGGAGGTTGTAGACGATGTTTGAGCGATCAATCTCGAAGGTGAGGCCCAGGAAGACGAAGAACAGGGTCTCCATGAGGAAGGACACCTCTTCCTGGAAGACCCCGAGGCGCTGTCGTAGGACATCCATGTTCAGCTGCCTCTTTGAGATATAGTTGAGGAGCTGGTAGTTCCCAAGGATGATCCCGAATATGAGGACTGAAAGCTCACCGCTTCCCCCCAGGTTGGAGCTCAAAGCGTAGGTCACGAACACGAGGCCGAGAGTCAGCACGTAGGTGTACTTCTGCTTCTGGTAGTGGTCGAGGACGAAGACCCAGATGATGGAAAGGACCGCTCCAAGCACGATGCCGACGGAGAAGTTGGACGCGATGTCTGTCAGCGCGACCAGAATGTTCCCAGTCCCCGTTTCGTACACACCCACGAAGGCGAAGAACAGGACTATGGAGAAAATTGAGTTCATGACTGACTCCAATGTCAGGAACGCGACAGTCACGTCCGAGAGCTTCAGCGACCTTGAGAGGGGGATCACTACGGCCGCTGTCGTCTCTCCCCCGACCATGGATGAGAAAATCAACGCCTGCAGGAGGTCCCACCTCAGAACGAGAGATGTTACGACCCCTATGGCAAGGGTGCTCCCGAGGACATATGCAGTCACTTGGACGAAAGCCCTCCCGCCTCCCTTGAGAGCCGCACTTGCCTTCGTGTCCATGCCGCCGTAGAACAGGACCATGAGCAGAGTAAGCTCGGCGAACACGCCGAGCGCCGGGAGGAGTGATTCCCTGGGGAAGATGCCGAGCACAGGCCCCATGAGTATCCCCATTAGGATGAGGAAGACGAAGATGGGGACGCCTGTCTTCTTGAAGAACTGGTCTCCTGCGAAGCCTACGACTATGATGCCTGCAACGACGGAGAAAATGAGAACTGTGCTGGTCAACCTACACGCCGGAGCATTCTGCGCGAAACTTAAATCCTTGAGAGTGGATTTCGAAACCCGTAAAATCGTCTCCTGTACCGCGGCCCCCTACGAACGAACCCACTGTACTTCATACTGTCAGGGACAGGAGGATAAAACGGCGGTCCAGGACCATGGGGTTCCTCTTCTACCAGTCAATGTACGCACCAGCCTTCCTCCTGAAGGCCATCTACAGGCAGCTGATCATCCTCGTGGCCATGTTCGGACTTGGAGCGTGGATCTTCATGTACTACGAAGGGCTCTCCTTCCTCGACGCCCTCTTCGCTTCGGTCTCCACCATTACGACCATTGGCCTCTACGTTCCCCATAACGGCAACCTCGGCGCGATACCAACAAACGAGGTAATCCTACTGATCATCATGATCATAGTCTCGGTTGGGGCGGCCGCCTCGCTATTGCAGGCGACCGTGAACGCAGTGGTTAACGGGGACCTCGCCAGAGGGGAGGCTGAGAGGAGCCTCATCAAGAGGATGAAGAACCATGTGATTGTGTTCGGCTACGCGCACCTCGGGCGCTATGTGGCGGACAAGCTTGGAGAGCTGGGCATTGATTACGTCGTCGTCACCCACGACCCGGCCATCTACGAGTCGCTGATGAAGAAGAAGGTCTTGGCGGTCCTCCAGCACGAGAACAGGCCGATTGTCGCCCTGAAGGAGGCGGGCATCGAGACGGCCACGACCCTGATCGCAGCCCACGAGAAGGATCCCGAGAACATGCTCATCATACTTAGCGCCCGGAGGCTGAAGCCAGAGATCAGGATAATCGCGGTGGTCCACGACGAGCAGCTCGTGGACACTGCCAGGAACGCAGGCGCTGACGTCACCATACCTTCGTCCGTTTCGGTGGGGCACCTTCTGGCTCTGTCCGCGGTCACCAGGGACCTGGTGGGCATAGTCTT
Organism: Thaumarchaeota archaeon UBA183; assembly: GCA_002495205.1. Next base: position 11,448 of record DAEE01000058.1, read on the forward strand.
CTCTGAGAAGGTGGGGACCAAGGAGATTGCCCAGTTCTCAGTATTCAAGTCGTCCAGGCTCGTTGGGAAGAAGCTGCAGGAGCTTGCCCAGTTCGCCCATGTGATAGGCATAGTGCGGAAGGGGGAGCTGATTCAGAACGTGTTCGACCCCGAGCTCAGGGTAAGAGAGGACGACACGCTCCTTGTCTTCGGNNCTGGTTCAGGGCACTTTAGGGACATTTTTGATTAATCTGATGCCGCCTCAAGACAAGCGTGAACCCCCATCGTGCTCCCGGATGGGATGGACCGGGACCTTTGTGAGAGAGTTCCTAGCCGAGCTTGACGAGGCTGGAGACCTGGCCCACGTTGGACGAGAGGTGTCGACGAGGTACGAGGTCGCCGCACTGACGAGCAGGCTCGACGGGAAGCCTCTCCTATTCGAGAAGGTGAGGGAGGCTGAAGGCTACAGGATTGCGACGGGGATATGTGGCACCAGACCGCTCCTGGCTAGGGCCCTCGGGCTGGAACAAGGCGCCCTCCTTCCCAAGATTCTCGACGGAATAGAGAACCCCAAGCCATTCCGAACCGTGAACCGCGGTCCATGCCAGGAGGTGGTGGAAGAGGGGGTCGACCTGTACAGGCTCCCCATCCTTAGGCACTGCGAGAAGGACGGCGGGCCCTATGTCACCGCAGGGATAGCGGTGGCCCACGATAGGGAGTATGGGTTCAACGCGAGCTACCACAGGCTGATGCTGATTGGTAAGGACAGGGTGGCCGCAAGGATACTCCCCCGCCACCTGGACGAGTTCATACGCAGAGGGAACCGCGAAGTGGGGATCTCGATAGGGAACCACCCCGCGTTCCTCTTCGCCTCTGCAGTTTCCTGCGAGATCGGCAAGAGCGAGCTTGCCATCGCGAACGCGCTGAAGGAGATTAGTTTCGTGAAGTGCCTGACTAACGGCTCCCTGGTGCCGGCAGACTGCGAAATCGTCCTCGAGGGGACCGTCACAGACGAGATGGTCGACGAGGGCCCCTTCCCTGACATAGTGGGCTCCTATGACATCGTCAGAAAGCAGCGGGTGATCAGGATCAAGAGGGTGACTCACAGGAAGGACCCGATCTACCAGGCCATCCTCCCTGGGGGCGTCGAGCACATGTTCCTGATGGGTACACCAAGGGAGGCTACAATGTTCAGGGAGGTCAGCAGAGTCTGCGAATGCCTGGACGTCCGCCTAACCGCTGGCGGTTCCTCCTGGCTCCACGGCGTCGTGAAAATCAGGAAGAGGAAGGAAGAGGACCCGAGGAACGCCCTGGACGCAGCCTTCAGGGGGCACCCTAGCCTCAAGCAGGCCGTGGTCGTCGACGAGGACATCGACATCGAGGACCCGAACGCAGTGGAGTGGGCCATAGCCACCAGGACCCAGATGGACAAGGACCTCACCCTGAAGCCCGGGGAGTTGGGGTCGTCCCTCGACCCGTCGGCCGACCAGGTCACCAGGAAGACCTGCAAGGTGGCCGTGGACGCGACCATTCCTTTCGGTGGAAAGAGGGACGGCTTCCTGAAGTCGGTGATTCCGGGAGCCGACAAGGTCAGGGTGGAAGACTACCTGGTGTAAGCCCCGTTGCACCTAACAAGAGAAGAGGAGGGGATGCTCGCCGGGGAGCAGGGAGTTGCGACCCAGAAGGCTATGCAGATACTTGTGGCCCTCGGCAAGATCTACGACGCGGAGCGGCTGGTCAGGGTCTCGAGCGTTCAGGTCTCGGGAGTCTCCTACAAGAACCTCGGGGACGCAGGGCTCGAGTTCCTGAGCGAGCTGGCCAGGGACGGCAGGGCGCGGGTGAAGACGACGCTCNNGCGGGCATGAGCCTGACCGACTGGAGGTCTCAGGGGATAGAGAGGGGGTTCGCAGAGAAGCAGCTGCAGGTGATAGACGCCTACGCGAAGCTCGGGGTCGAGATCTCCTGCACGTGCACGCCTTACCTGGCGGGGAACGAGCCGGGCCTCGGCCAGCACATTGCCTGGGGGGAGAGCTCGGCAGTTGCCTACGCCAATTCTGTCCTCGGGGCAAGGACGAACCGCGAGGGAGGCCCGAGCGCCTTGGCGGCCAGTCTCACGGGTCGGACGCCGCTCTATGGGCTGCACGTCGCTGAGAACAGGGTGCCCACAGTCGCGGTGGACGTCGAAGCGCAGCTCAGGTTGCCGGAAGACTTCTCAGCCATGGGGTACCACGTCGGCAAGGCCGTGAAGGACGGCATACCAGTCTTCAGGGGTGTCGGACGAGCCAGCCTTGAGGACCTCAAGACCCTGTCGGCGGCTCTGGCGAGCTCGGGTGGGATTGCCATGTTCCACATCGAAGGACTGACCCCGGAGTGTAATCTCGCACCAAGGAGCCTCGAGACTCTCACTTTCTCCAGGAAGGAGCTGGCGGAGACCAGCTCCCTGTTGAACGACGATGGAGCGCCAGACTTCGTCTCCGTCGGATGCCCTCACTGTTCTCTGGCGGAGCTGTCTACCCTGGCCCAGCTCCTCGAAGGGCGCCAGGTGAGGCGGGAGTTCTGGGTCTGCTGCAGCCGGGAGGTCAAACGCCAGGGGGACGAGGCGGGGTACTCCAGGCTGATCGAGAAGAGCGGCGCCAAGTTCGCCCTGGACACCTGCATGGTGGTGGCGCCCGTCGAAGAGCTCGGATACAGAGTGGTGGCCACCAACTCTGCGAAGGCCTGCCACTACCTGAGGAACGCAGGCCTCAAGGTCAGGTTCATGCCCCTGGAGGAGTGCGTGATGGAGGCGACGAGGAGCGAATGAAGCTGACAGGCAGGGCCATCTTCGAAGGTAAGGCCGAGGGAAGGGCACTGGTCTCCTCCTCACCCATGTCGTTCTACGGAGGGGTGAACCCGGACACAGGAGTGGTTGTGGAGCGGGGGAGCGAGCTAGCCGGCCAGTCGGTCAAGGGGAGGGTGCTGGTGTTCCCCCATGGGAAGGGATCGACCGTCGGCTCGTATGTGCTCTACAGGCTCGCGAAGAATGGGGTGGCCCCATGCGCGATTCTCAATGCGAAGTGCGAGACCATCGTCGCCGTCGGGGCAATCATTTCCGAGATTCCATGCGTGGACATGATCGACGTAAGCAAGGTCAAGCCGGACGCCGAGGTAAAGGTGGACGGCGCCACGGTGGAATTCTAGGTCAGGTCGTCACCCGGGCGGGCCGGCCTTTTCCTCGGGCCGTCCCACCTCCTGGTGAGGCCGTGCTGGACTCCCAGCACGTCGAGGGCCTTCCCCACAACTTGGTCGACCAGATTCGCGACCGTCTTGGGCCTGTGGTAGAAGGCTGGCATGGCGGGGAGGACCACGGCCCCCGCCCGGGTCACCGTGGCCATGTTCTCGATGTGAATCAGAGAGAGGGGGGTTTCTCTGACTACGAGGACAAGCCTTCGCCTCTCCTTGAGGGTCACATCTGCTGCCCTGAGGAGGAGGTTGTCGGAATAGCCGCTGGCGACGCCCGCCAGGGTCTTCATGCTGCAGGGGATGACGAGCATGCCGTCGGTCTGGAAGGACCCGCTCGCAATCTTCGAGGTGACGTCGTCGAGCCTGTGAGTCGCGGAAGCGAGCCGGACGACGTCCGCCTTCTTGAAGTCCGTCTCCAGGCGGATGGTCTCCAGGGCCGCGTTAGTGATTACGAGGTGCGTTTCCGCCCCGAGCTCGCGCAGCACCTGCAGTGCCCGTATGCCGTAGATGGCGCCGCTGGCGCCTGAGATGCCGATTATGAAGCGCACAGGGGGCGAGAGCTTCGGGGCCGACTTAAGAGGAGTTCCTAAACCGGGTCTGGCCCGCGCTGTCGGCTACTTCCAGGTGGCGATGGCCACTGCTATCAGCATCATAGCCCCGCCGACCAGGACCGAGACCGTGACCGCCTCGCCCAGAAGGAGGGCGCCCCCGACCACGCTCACCACCGGGATGAGGTAGAGCTGGATGGAGAGCCTGGTGACCGCCCCCCGGCTGACCAGAGTGTAGAACATCAGGTATCCGAACACTGTGCTGAGCAGGCTGAGGTAAAGGACGCTGGCCCATCCGAGGAACGACAGGGACTCGGTCTGAGTGAGGAACGTCTGCGAGAGGAGAGGGAGCATCATGACGGTGCCGATGAGCCCTGCCATTATCGTCGTCGAAGCCGAGCCGTACTTGTGCACCAGAGGCTTGCCGGCCACTGTGAACAGCCCGTAGCAGAAGGCCGTGATGAGCGCCTCGATTATCCCCCCGTATGAGGAAAGGTCGTTGAATGAAATCGAACCTGAGGACAGCACGATGGTTCCCGCCATGGCCAGGACCAGCCCTATCAGGACCTTTTTCCCCGCCTTTTCGTTCAGGAGGAAGAAGGACAGGAGGGCGATGAAGATCGGCCCGATCGAAGTCAGGAGCGCCGAAAGGCCCGCAGAGAGCGTCGTCTCCGCATAGTAGAGGGAGATGTGATAGCCCGCCACGTTTGCCAGAGCCACGACCAGAAGCCTGGGGATGTCCCTCCGTTCGAACTTGGTCTTGGGCCTGCCGATGATCGGGAGGAGGATGAGAAACGGGACGCTCGCGACGAGCCAGCGGAGCAGGGCCAGGTTGATGGGGGCGAGCTCAGTGACGACCTGCTTGATGGCCACAAACGCGAGACCCCATATTATGCTGAGTACGAAAAGCCCGGAGTACGCCGTGAGGCTCTTCCTGAGTTGCGGCATTGTTTTTCAGTTGCCCACCGAGGAGGCCAGTGCCCGCTCTTTCGAGAGCAGGGTTTTCTTGCGTCCTATCCCCAACCCGTACCCTCCGAGACTCCCGTCTTTTCTAATTACCCTGTGGCAGGGGATGATCAGCGGGACCGGGTTGGAGGCGCAGGCGTTGGCGACTGCCCGGACCGCCTTCGGCTCCCCGATGATGCGTGCCACGTCGCTGTAGGACCTCGTCTCGCCCATGGGGATGTCGCGCAGGGCCATCCACACCTTCAATTGGAAGTCTGTGCCCCTTACGTCGATCGGAAGCTTCACCTGCTGTCCCCTCAGGTGGTCGTTCAGAGCGCCAAGGAACCGCCTGGCCCGCTGGCCCCTGGCAAGTTGGGCCCTTGGGAATTCCTTTCTGAGCGAGTGCAAGAGCTCGTCGTCGTTCCTGCCTGCCTTGACGGAGCAGACTCCGTGCTCGGTGGCAGCGACCAGGACCCGGCCTATGGATGAATCTCCCGTGGCATAGGCGATCAGCGTCCCCGGGGCACCGTTCCGGTAGGTGGCCGGAGTCATGCCGAGCCGGGCCCTCGAACCTTCGTAGAGCCAGCTCTGGGCGGAGTAGCCTGTGCCCCTGANNTACCTGCGGGGGGACATGCCCATCACGTCAGAGAAGATCCTCTGTAGGTGGAAGGGGCTCGCCCCGAACCGCTCCCCCAGGCCATGAAGTGTGATCTTTGAGGCGGAGTTCTCGCGGATGTAGTCACATACGCGGCCCACCAGCTCCGCGTTCCTTGAAGGGCCCTTCGACTCCGAGAGCGTCCGTTGCATCTCCAATCAGCCCGATGGTGGCCCAGTTCGGTAATAAGCCGTTTTGTCGGAATCTTGCGGAATGTGGATCGTTACTGAAACTGCCACGCGGAAATCGTGAGGGCGCCCTTGATGCCTGGGAATTCGGCGCTTACGAACGAGCCCAGGAGGAAGACCACCAAGGTGGTGGCGAACAGTATCGCGAGGATTTCGACGAAGTCCCTCAGGAACGCCTTCTGCTGGATCACGATGCTGTACCAAGTCGTCACAGCGAGTATCGCGACGGCGAGGGTCAGCGACGAACCGAGGGCCATGAGCATGTTCGAGGTCAGGAAGTACGGCGTGGCCAAGATGATTGCCGTGATGAAGTAGGAGACGCCTGTGTAGACCGCGCTCAGTCTCGCTGATCCGCTGAACCCCTGCTTCGCCTGGGCGAAAGCGGCGGAGGCCATGGCAAGAGACGCCGCGCCCCCGGCCACCACTCCCGCGAGACCTGCGATCTCCGTCTTCTCGAAGAGCCCGAGCCACCCAGCGTGGATCCCGGAAATCTCCACAAGGGCGTCTGCAAGGCCGAGGACCACGAACGATATGTAGCGGACCGCAGAGCTCTCGACCTTCATCGCGAACGCCTTCTCGTGGTCTCTTTCGTCGGCGACCATCTCATTGTAGGCTGCCCTGTCTGATTCAGGAATCAGGCGTGCAAGCCCCTCGTACTCCTTGACCACCTTGGACTCGTGCCTGTCGAGGTACCTGGTGGCGAAGGTCAGGCCGAAGAACCTCCTCAGGAACAGGATCCAGTACAGCTTGAGCTTCCCTAGCCTGGGCTCCTCCCCGGGGACGTACTTCCTCCAGAACTCGTAGTGCCCGTGCTCCGTGGCGGAGAGGTCTTGAAGGACCTGCTTGAACGGGCTGTCGGGCGCGACCGTCCGGGATAGCCTGTCGTAGAGGGTGAAGTCGGAGAACTCGTCGGACATCCTCACTTTGGCCACGGACTGGAGGGTCGCATTCCCCGACGACATTGTATGACGGCACGGGCGTGCGGGCGTATTTGAACCCTGACCGGCAGAATGTTCCTGAGGAATGCGTCCGAAGGCCGTGGTCCATGGAGAAAGGCGGGGACGGTCGGGGACAGCGTGACCAGTGCCCGCTGTTTCAAATGCAAGACAAAGCGAGAAATCAAGAACTCGCAGGGCGTCACCATGAAGAACTGGGGGCGCGCCACGGAGGGAAAGTGCCCGGTCAGCGGGACTGGCCCGGACCTCACGGGTGGCTGAGAGCCAGGGGTCGTCGGCCCCCACCTTCGCCCCTGTATGGAGCCTACTCCAGGAATAGCCCGGGCTTGGTGGGCAGCGCGTCCTTCGCCCTGTTCGCCGGGTCGTGGACGCCCTTCGCCCCTGCCTTCTGGACGACGACCGGGATCCCGAGCTCGCCGGAGACGAACTCGGATGCGTCTGAGAGGACCTCGTACTCGTCGAACCCCCTGTGGGACAGCAGCTTCGCGAGCATATCGTCCCCGAGCTCGAAGCCCAGCTTGAACACCCGGTCCGGTTGGATCTTCAGCGAGGCGTACTTCTTCACCACTTGGCCCACGCTCTCGTTCTTCCGCTTGGCCGCGGCCAGCTCGAAGAAGTAGCCCCTGGCGGAGTCGGAGCTGACGTAGACATTCAGCTTGGCCCTCGGACCCTTCACCACGTTCATCAGCTTCCTGGCGTCTTCTATCACCCTGTTCAGCACGGCCTCGGCAAGCTCGGCTTCCTCGTCCAGAGGGAAATCCTTGGGGGAAGGCCAGTCTGCCTGGCAGACCAACCCCTTCCCTCCTAGTTCGTGGTTCAGGTCCTCGGCCATGAACGGGGTGAAGGGGGACATCATCCTCACCCAGGCTCCGAAGACGTCTGCCAGGGTCTGCTTCCTCGGGTCCTTCGTCCTGTGGAGGTAATACCTGACGTCGTTCCACATGTCCAGGAAGATGGTCGCGGAGGCCCGACGGATCTTCATCTCCTCCATGGCCTCTGTGGCCGTGACAATCCTCCTGTGGATGGAGGAGACCAGCCAGCTGTCCAGCTCGTTCTTCTCCCGGTTGCCTGCCGACTTCAGGGTCTTCTTCACGAAGGGGATTACAGACTCGGCCTTCGCCTTCGCGTCCTGGGCGGTCCGGTCCCTCCAGTCGGCGTCGTCCATGCCGTCGGCTGTCAGCGCGAGCCCGAGCCTGAAGCCGTCCGCGCCGTACTTGTCGAGGGCGCCCCTCCAGGTCACGAAGTTCCCCTTCGTCTTGCTCATCTTCTTCCCCTCGACGAGGATCATCCCGTTGATGCCGAAGCCGCGGGGCCACTCTTTCTCTGGGAAGAGGGCGGCGTGGTGGAATGCGAAGAAGGTGAGGTGGTTGGGGATCAACTCCTTGGCCGAGTTGCGGAGGTCCACGGGGTACCAGTAGGCGAACTCCGCTCTGACCTCCCTCAGGCGCTTCTCAGTGATCTTGGCTGCTTTGGCCACGTTGGCAGGGTTCCCCTTCCCGAGCAGGATGTAGTCCAGCGCATCGATGGTCAGGTTGTCCGGGCCAATCTTCTCGAGGTTGACGAACTTGCTTATGTTGTAGTATGCCATGTAGATGGTCGAGTCGCTGAGGGTCTCCACGATCCAGTCCTTGTCCCAGGGGAGCTTCGTCCCCATGCCCGAGCGCCGGGCGCAGGGCCAGTCGTTGAGCCAGTCGATGGTCGAGTAGAACCACTGCCGCGCGTCCTCTGGATAGACAGCTGCGCGCTGGACCACCAGCTTCGCCTTCGCCTTCCAGGCTGGGTTCGAGTAGTTCAGGAACCACTGGTTTTCGAGTATCTTGACGTAGCACCTGGTCGAGCAGCGACAGACNNTTGGCCTTCGCCTCCTCGACGGTCAGGCCAGCAAGCGGGCCGGAAGCCTGGCTTAGGACGCCGTTGTGGAACTCGGCGCTGTACAACTCCTCAGTAGCAGCGTCCAGGTTCGGGTCCATGGAGTCCTTGATCCCGTGACGCGTGACGGCGTCCTCGGCCGGGATCCTGGAGTATCCTTTCAGAGTGAGGATTGGCACAGGGCCTATCTTGTCTGCGATATCCTTGATTTGGCGTGCAACTTGGATCCTCCCCTCTTGGATGTCGCGGAGAGCCATCAGGTCGTAGGGGGCGTGGGCAGGGACGCTGTACACCACCCCGGTCGCGATGAAGTCGTCGACGAACTTCCCGGGAAGGACTGGCAGGGACTTGCCTGTCAGAGGCGCCATGGCGTACCTTCCGACAAGGTCTGAGCCCTTGAAGGAGCGCACGGGGACGACGTCGTGCTTCTGGTCCGTGAGCTTGGTCAGTGCGGCCGAGCTCACTATCCAGAGCTCTCCGTCCACCCGCGCCTCGCTGTACTCGGCGTCGGGGTTGACCCAGACGTTGGTCGCACCGTAGATGGTCTCGGGCCTCAGGGTCGCGGCGACGAGCGCGAACTCCCCGAGGTGGAATTTGATCAGGTTGAACTCCTCGGGGGACACCCCTTCCCCTTCCATTCTGTCGTGGTCTCCGGTGGGGCTCTTGTCGAAGGGGCACCAGACCACCGGGTGGGTCCCCTGGACAACGTACCCAAGCTCCCTGAGGTGCCCGTACTGCCACTCGACGAACTTCCTGAAGGCTGGGTCAACGGTCCGGAACTCCCGCCTCCAGTCGATGGAGAACCCCGTGTCCTTCATCACCTGGCGGCTCACTTTGGTGTAGTAGGAGGCCAGGTACTCGGGCTCGGCGAACTTCTCGACTTCGCTTTCGGGAACGCCGTCGGCCGCGAATGCCCTCCTAGCTGACGGGTCGCCCTGCCTCAGCCTCTGGCTCATGCCGACGATTGTCTTTCCCGTCCAGTGCCAGGCCCAGGGGAACAGGACGTTGTACCCCTGCAGCCGCTTGAAGCGTGCGTAGTATTCGACTCTGGCGGCCGTGAAGGCCGTCCCAACGTGGACTGCGGCGTTCATGTAGGGGAAGGGGACTGTCACGAACACCTTCTTCCTGCCTGCGACCGGGTCGGGCTCGAAGGCGTGTTTGTCGTTCCACACCTTCAGCCAGTACTTCTCTCTGGACGACACTGGGCTCAACTCTGGGCAGCGGGCTCGAGCCTCTCGGCCAGCGAGGCTGCTTCGTCTATCTTGTCCACCATGGGCCCGCCACCCTGGGCGAAGGCGGGGGAACCACCTCCCGACCCTCCCAGGACCGGCGCGAGCCTCTTGACGATGTCAGACGCGAGGTACCCTGCCTGCTTGGCCGAGTTGCCCACGAAGCACACAATGCGTGCGGATTTGCCGGCGGGGAACAGGGCTACGTAGATCAGAGAAGGTTCGGAGGCGACGCTCTTCTGGCCCTGAGCAATAATCTGGTCCTCGCCCATGGGAGGGTTCCTGGTCACGTAAACCTTTGCCCCCTTCAGTGGTTTGGCGGAGCCGCCGATGGCCCCGGAGGACAGCTCGACCATCGCCTGGCCGAGGCTCTTCTCGCGTGCCCGGGAGGCCTCCAGGTCGCCCAGGAGCGCCCTGGCAACCCTAGGGAGGTTCTCCCTTTGGGTCCCCAGCACCTCGGACAACTCCTGGAGCTCGGAGTCCATCCTGTGCATGTACTCGATGGCCGCCTCGCCTGCGACGAACTCGAGCCTCTCGACCCCGTCCTGGACCCGCTCAGCCTTCGTTATCTTGATGAGGCCGACCTCCCCCGTGGTCTTCGCGTGGGTGCCGCCGCAGGCCTCGATGTCCCACCCCCCGACGTCCACGACGCGGACAAGTTTCCCTGCGACCACTCCGCCCTGGTAGAGGCGGAAGCCGTACTTCTTCTCGGCCACCTGCCTCGGCATGAAGGTGTTCTTCACCCTGAGGTCCTTCCTGACGATCTCGTTGGCCAGGTCCTCGATCTTCCGGACCTCGGCGTCGGTGAGGTGGGCGAAGTGGGTGATGTCTATCCTGCCGTAGTCCTCCTCCTTGAAGGCGGAGTGCTGCCAGACCCAGGGGCCCAGCACCTGCCTGGAGGAGCCGTTGATGATGTGGGTGGCGGTGTGGATTTGGGTGACCCGCCTGCGCCTCCTCGCGTCCACGTGGCACTGGACGTGTGCGCCGGCCCTGGGGGCCTTCCCCTCGACCTTGTGTATGACCACGTCCCCGTACTTCTCTATGTCCACAACCTTCGCGTCCCCTATGGTGCCCCTGTCCGGCTCCTGCCCCCCGCCGCGCGGATAGAACACAGTCCTGTTCAGGACGACGAACTTGCCGTCGAAGACCCTGAGCACCTTCGCCGTGAAGTCCATGGGGGCGTCCTCCTCGTAGTACCAGAGCTTGGTGGCCGGGACTCGGCGTGTGTCGAACTTCGGTGTAGGCTCCTCAACCTTCCTCGTCAGGTGGCGCGCCTGGACCTTCTCGTAGAACCCCTCCGGGAGGGTGACCTTGGCGCCCGCCTCCATGAGCTGCTCCGGCGTGACGCCGTCCGAGTCGTACAGTCTGATCATTTCGTCGACGGACAGTTGCTTGCCTTCGGAGGAGATGGTGGAGACCATCTTGGAGACCCTCTCCGCCGACGACGTGAACCTCGACTCCTCGACCTGGAGGACTTCTGCGACGTCCCCGCGGTGCTCCTCTAGCTCTGGGTACATCCCCTTCAGCTGGTCTATGTGCCAGGACACCAGGGTCGGGATGTCGAGCTTGAACCGGTGGTAGTCGACGAAGTTCCTGGCCCTCCTGTAGATCATCCTCAGGTTGTACCCCCCTCCCGAGTTGCTCGGAAGCATGCCGTCGGCGATTGCGAAGAGAAGGGTCCTCGAGTGGTCCGCGATGGCGTACATCGCCTCCAGCGCCCCGAACTGCTTGGTCAATGAAGAGACGTCGGTGCCGAGGGTCTTCGCGATCTTGACCTTGGCCTCGTCCAGGTCGCGGTATTCGTCAAGGTTGATGTCCCCTGCCAGCGCAGAGTACCTCTGGAAGAGGGCCCCGTCGTACTGGACGTTGTTCTCTTCCTTCATTCTCCGGAGGACCGGCGTGAAGTAGGCGTCGTAGGCTGTGGGGGTCCCCTGGCTGAGCCAGGTGAAGCGCTCCAGGCCTGCGCCCATGTCGACCACCCCCTCCTTCAGTGGGACGTACTTCTCGGGGGTTCCCTCGAAGGCTGTGAACACGGCGTTGCCCGTCTCCAGGCCGCGGACGTTGTACTGGAGGGAGTAGCCGAAGGCGCCGTACCCCATCCAGACGTCCTCGTCGAAGGTGATCTCCTCCTTGGCGATCCCGAAGCTCTTCGTCAGAAGCTCGAAGTCGAGGTCTATGGTCCTGTCCTTCCAGTACCCCTCCTTGTTGGCCAGGGCGGTCTGGCCAATCATGCAGAACGAGGTGCCGTGCTTGCCATTCACCCCGACCGTCGGGACGTCGTTGAACCTCAGACACATCTGGGGGACAACAAGCGGGTTCGTAGGGAGCTCGAAGACGACCTTCCCTCCCTCGACCCTCTGGAAGTCGATGATGGAGGCGACGGTGAAGTAGAGGTCGGGCCTCCACCTGCTGACCACGGGGTACCTCTTGACGATGGCGTGGCCGTTCTTCGAGAAGAAGGACTCGACGGCCTTCCACGCCTCGACGTAGCTGAACTTCTTGGACGTCGGCGGCCTGCCGATGAATGTGTAGGGGGAGCAGGGCTGGTCGTCGCACCTACTTCGATCCTCGTCCAGTGTCCAGAAGAACTTCCCGCAGTTCTCGCACTTCTTCCGGACGTACCCCTCCCGCTTGAACAGGTCGACGAGGTAGTAGCGCTTGTAGTCGGCCGAGAACTTCGCCCTCAGGACCTGCTTCTTCTCGTTCAACCCGGGTACTTCACTTGATTTCGAGAGTCCCACCCCTGATGTAGATAAAGGTGGGACGGCTACCGAACGGGAGAGAAGTGCGTCTCAGCAAGTCTTTAATCGCCATGTGGCCCGATTGGTCCTCCGTCAAATTTGGCTGATAAAGTGACCATCCGGAGGGCGCGAGAGGACGAGTCTCCCTTGATCAAGGAGCTCTCTGTAAAGCAGACGATACTGGAGCTCGACGAGTACGAGCGCCAGGAGAAGGAGCGGATAGAGAAGGACGACATGCAGAGGCTGGATGTCTTCTTCGGAAAGCCGGGGAATGAGTTCTACATAGCCGAGACCGAGAGAGGCGAGATGGCGGGGTACGTGTGGTTCGGGGTGTCCGAGAGGCCCTTCAGCGGGATGAAGATAGGGTGGGTCTACGACATCGAAGTCCTGCCTGCGTTCAGAGGGAAGGGGGTCGGTGAGGCGCTGATGAGACATGTCATGCAGGTGAGCAGGGAGAGGGGCTTCGGCCAGATCGGTCTGATGGTCAACCAGAAGAACAGCGTAGCCTGGTCGCTTTACGAGAAGCTCGGCTTCCAGACAGAGTACAGGATAATGAGTAAGAGAGAGTAAGGCGCCTTTTTCACTTCAAAGAGTTATATACGGAACTGAGACCGCCTGCCTGCGAATTAGCATGGAGTACGTTTACGCTGCCCTCCTGCTTCACAAGCTGGGGAAGCCCGTCAACGAAGAGAACCTTGCCAGCGTGGTCAAGGCGACGGGGGCTGAACCCGACACCGTGAAGATTAAGGCGCTCGCCTCAGCCCTCAGCGAAGTCAACATCGACGAGGCTCTGAAGAACGCGGCCACCATGGCTGCTGCGCCAGCAGCGGCTGCCGCGGCTCCTGGAGCACCGGCTGCGAAGGCGGAAGAGAAGCCGAAGGAAGAGGAGAAGAAAGAGGAAGAGGCTCTACAGGGCCTCGCAAGCCTGTTCGGTTAGAAAGAGAACTTCCTTTCCTTATTCGGTCAGGCCCTTCTTCTTAGCCTCGGCTGTGAGCGCCGCCGCCTGGGCTTCGGCCTTGCCGAGGACCATCGGCGCCGTTTCCTTTGTGACGAACCCAGCCTCGACGGCCAGAGCAACTGCCTCCTTGTACGCCTTCACGAGGACGTCCGGTGCGGTCTCCTTGGTCATGTAGCCGATGAGTATCGCGAGCCCCCTGGAGGAGGCGTAGGCGTCGACAAGGCTCTGCCTGTACTTCTGGAGGTCGATGGCCACCAGGTCGCCGGCGTAGATGAGGCCGTCCTCGTAGGCAAGGGCTATGGTCAGCCCTGCCCGGATGGGCCTGATGTTGAGCTTGGACAGGAGACTGGCCAGCTTGGGGGTGACCTCGCCGCCCTTCTTCAGGGCCACCGAGTCCCTGTTGACCCAGATGCTNNTCCCTGAACTCGCTGAGGACCGGGCCAGCCGGGAGGCTGGTGTTTCCTGCAGGGACGATGATGTCGCTTGGGGCTTTGTCCCCAGCCCTTGCGTGGAGGTAGACGTGGCTCTTGTCGAGCGTCAGGAAGAGCTTGAATGGATCGTAGGTCGAAAAGATCAGAGCGTTCTGCCCGCTGAGGTGCCCGAGCAGCTGGTCGGCGTTCTTGATGCCAGCGCCCTTGAGGCCGAGTATGGCGAGCTTGTTCTTGACCACGAAGACCTCGGCGTGCCCCCTGAGGGCCTTCCTGACGGCCATGAGCTGGGTGGAACGGACCTTCGAGAGGTTGGTTACAGCGATGACCGGGTACTTCTTCGCCAGCTCGGCGACCCTTTCGACCGTCTCGGCCTTCTTCGGGTTGTGCTTCTTCTGGACCTGGACGGTCTCGCTCATCCTACTCCACCGCCTGCTTCGCAGGCTTCCCCATGGTCGTCTTGACCATTACAGACCTGATGTTCCTGTCCCCGTTCGGGAGCTTCTTCGAGACCGCGTTGACCACTGCCACGATGTTGTCGGCTATCTGCGGCTCGGTCAGCTTGCTGTCCCCGACCTTGGCCATGACGCCGAGGGAGCCCCTGCTCCTCACCCTCACGGCTGTCCGCATCCTGTTGATCATGGCCTCGATGGGCGAGTTGGGCGGGACTGGGGTCGGGATCTTCCCCTTCGGGCCCAGGGCCTGGCCCAGCACCTTCCCTATCCTGGGCATGAGCGCCGTGTCTGCAAGGAAGAAGTCGTAGGACCTGGCCAGCTTCTTCGCNNTCCCTCTTGCTCCCCCCGTAGTTCTCCAGCTGCGAGGGGTCCATGACGAGGTTGGCCTTCGCGTTCTTCGCCCTCACCGCGAGGTCCCCCGACCCTATGAAGCAGAGCCTGGCCTGCTTGGAGGTGGGGTGCGGGAGGTAGACTATCTCGTTGATGTTGAGGTCTGTCTTCTTGGGGTCGACCTCCTTCAGGCTGATCATTACTTCTACGGACTGGGTGAACTTGGTCTCCTTGGCCTGTTCCTTGCCCTTCTTGGCAAGCTCTGCGAGCTGCTGATTTGAGAGCATACTCCCTTCACGAATTCCTTGCCGAGCCTTGGAACATCGGTTAAAAGCATTCTCCTTGGATTTTCGAGTTTCTGGGGACTAGTGCGCCTTCACTGGAACTTCGAGTCCCACTTTCCGGCCTCTATCTCTTTCAAGAACTCCCTGGCGTCCTTCCCTTCGACCTTGACCCCCATGCTGACGCAGCTCCCGACCACCTCTTTGGCCGCGGACTTGATGCTGGCAGCGTAGGACCCGGCTATCTTGCTCTTGGCGATGGTGATGACCTTGTCCATGGTCAGGTCGCCGACGAGGTCTGTGTTGGGCTTCGAGGACCCCTTCGGGATGCCCGATTCCTTGGCGATGAGGGCGGAGGTCGTCGGAGTGCCGACGGAGATGGTGAACTGCTTCGTTTCCTTGTCGACCTCGACCTTCACCGGGACCCTCATGCCCTTGAAGTCGCCAGTCTGCTTGTTGATCTCGTTGACTATGCCTAGGACGTTGACACCGAGAGGACCAAGGGCCGGGCCCAGCGGAGGGCCTGCGCTTGCTTCGCCGCCTGTTACCAGGACGTTGATGACCTGCTTTTCACCCATAGATCATCACTTCGGCTGCTCCGGCTTCGCGCGCTCGACTATCTTGACGTAGCTGGCATCAATGGTGATGGGGAGCGCGAAGGCGGTGTCCAGAAGAGACACCGTGATCTCCTGCTTCTCCTTCTCGACCCTGCTGATCTTGGCCCTCATGGTCTTGAACGGGCCTGCGACTATCTC
>DAEE01000058.1:27042-34443 GCA_002495205.1 Thaumarchaeota archaeon UBA183
GCCTCGAAGAGGACGTACCCCTTCCAGGTGTCGAGGGCGAGCACGGAGTAGATGGGCTTGCTCTTCTGCAGGGCCCTGTTGGCCACGAAGGTGGCCACAGTCTTCTCCTGGCCTCCGGTGGTCTTCACCGGGTAGATGGAGCTGTTTCTCTCTGGCTCGCTCAAAACGGACACTTCGGAAACTGCCCGATTTTCGTTGGCCTAATAACCTTTCAGTGGAATGCGAAGGTTCCTATCAGCTTGATCAGGAACCCTATGGCCCCGACCACGGCTACCCCCAGGGCGACCAGCTTCAGGTAGAGGGTGAACTCGTCCCTGTCACTCTTGTGGGCCAGCTTGAAGATGGCGTTCGCTGATTTGACGAAGTCGCGGACCCCCATGGTCGAACTCGGGGGCCGACCCCGAAACTTCGCTTATATGCTTACTGCCCCCAAAGCCCGGTGACACGTTCGAGGGCCGGTCCATCGTTAAAACTCCGGCGAAGCGGACCAGGGCGCCATGGGCCCCCAGGGAGAGCCGGCCACAGTCATCTTGGCTTCCACCACCGACCTGGCTTCTAGGACCCTGGCCGACGCGTTGACGGAAGCGGAGGGGTTCCAGTCCACGGGCGTGAGCCTGCTTGGCCATCCTGTGTTCCAGAAGGACTCCTATCTGCTGGCCCGCTTCGAGGGGATGATCGTTCATCCCCCGCCCCTGGACGAGTACTTCAACCCCCAGGCGTACATCTTCCTGTCGCGCCACAGCGCAGAGTCGGGAATCGCTTCGCTCACGGCGCACACCACGGGGAACTTCTCGGCGGAGGCGAAGTTCGGCGGGGGAGGGAGGGAGCTCAGCCGGGCCGACCCGTCGCTGCTGAAGAACTATCTCATCTCGCTGGTGAAACACAGGGAGGAGGTGAAGGAGTACGAGATCACCATGGAGGCGACCCATCACGGTCCGACCGCGCTCCAGAAGCCGGTCCTGTTCGTGGAGCTCGGCTCGTCGGAGAAGTACTGGGGGGACAAGAGGGCCGCGGCGGTCGTCGGAAGAGCGCTGATGGAGAGCCTGCGGGAGAAGGGGATCTGGAGCAAGGTGGCAATCGGGTTCGGGGGCACCCACTACCCGGAGAAGTTCACCAAGCTCCTGATAGAGGGGGACATGGCGTTCGCCTTCGTAGCGCCGAAGTACGCCCTCGAGCACGTCGACGAAAGGATGGTGGGGCAGATGATCCAGCGCTCGACGGCCCCGGTAAGGTACGCGGCCCTTGACTGGAAGGGGCTGGGGCCCTACAAGGAGAAGATTGTGTCCCTCGTGAAGCAGTACGGGCTGGAAGAAATCAGGCTGTAAGAGCCGAGTACTCCGTCTTCCCGAGCATCAAGAAACAGAGGAGGGCCTTCTCCGTGTGCATCCGGTTCTCGGCCTCGTCGAATATGACCGAGCGGGGGCCGTCCATCACCTCGTCGGTCACCTCCTCCCCTCTGTGGGCAGGGAGGCAGTGCTGGAAGATGGCGTCCTTCTTGGCCCTGGCCATCAGGGCGCCGTTGACCTGGTACCTGGGGAGGAACGCCTGCTTCCTGCGGAGCTTCTCTTCCTCCAGGCCCATGGACACGAAGGTGTCTGTGATCACGCAGTCCGCGCCAGAAACCGCGGCCGAGGGGTCGTTGGTGATTTTGACGCTTGCCCCGGTCACCCTGGCCATGCGCGAGGCCATGCCGACTATCCCCCGAGGCGGTTCGTACCCCTTCGGGGTGGCGGCAACGAACTGAATTCCTGCCAGGGCCGCGCCGATGGTCCACGAGTTGCAGACGTTGTCCCCGTCCCCGACCCAGGCGACTTTCAGCCCCTTCAGCCTCTTCTTCTTCTCCCGGAGGGTGAGGAGGTCGGCGAGGATCTGCACCGGGTGGTGGAGCTCGCTGAGCCCGTTGATGACTGGGACCCGAGACGACTTCGCCAGGCGCTCGAGGTCAGAATGCTTGTTGACTCTCGCCATTATGCAGTGGACGTAGCGTGCCAGGACGTGGCCCGTGTCCTCAATTGTCTCTCCCCTGCCCAGCTGAAGCTCGCTGGAGCTGAGGCTGATGGCGCTCCCGCCGAGCTCGCCTATCGCGACCTGGAAGCTGACCCTGGTCCTTGTGCTCGGCTTCTCGAAGACGAGGGCTACGCTCTTGCCTGCGAGGGCCCTCGAGCCCAGGCCTTCGCTGCGATGGAGCTTCAGCCGCTCGGAGAGGTCCAGGACAGACGATAGGTCGTCGGGAGTGAACTCCGCCAGGGTGAGGAAATCCTTTCCATTCATATGCCGCTACCTGAGCTCAGGGTCTCCACCTGGCGGATGGCCTCTTTCAATACTTCGATGCTGCCCAGGTAGTCCTTGACCTGCACCATCTCCCCGTCCGTGTGGCTGGTCCTGGACAGGCCGGGGCCGTAGGTGACGCAGGCCGCGCTCTTCTTGTGGGCGAAGGTGTTCATGTCGCCCGTGCCCGTCTTCCTGACGAGGCTCGGCTTGGTCTTCAGCTTGAGGAGGATGGCCCTCTGGAATGCGCGGACCAGGGTGGAGGTCGTGTCGACTTCGTAGGCCTCCGTGGCCTCGCCTTCGGAGATGTCAATCATGACCCCTTCGTCGTGCTCGCCGGCGACTGTGCGGATCTCCTCGATCGCCCTGAAGGAGGGGGTTGACGGCGGGATGCGGAGGTCCAGGGTCGCCTCGCACATGTTGGGGATCACGTTGTGGTAGGTCCCTGCCCTGACCAGAGTGGGAGAGACGGAGACGGACCGGAAGTGGTCCCCTGGAATCTCCTTGGAGCGCTCGTAGTGTTTCAGCCTGGACAGGAGGAGGTTGAACTCGTCGTAGGCGCTCCTCTGTGCCCAGGGAGAGCCCGCGTGCCCCCCTGCGGTCCTTACCGTGACGTGGAGGCTGACCCGACCGCGGTACCCCACCGTGATTCTGTTGGCGCCGCTCGGCTCTCCGAACACCGCGTAGTCGAAAATGTCGCCCCCCCTGATTAGCTGCTCGATGCCTGCGCCTTCGCCTTCCTCCTGTGTCACGCCTGCGAATGTGATGCCGACGCCCGCGTCCGCAGTGGCGGCCCCCGCAAGGAGGAGGGCGCAGAGGGGGGACTTTGCGTCTGCCGCGCCCCTGCCGTACACTCTCCCCTGCTTCCTGCTGACCGGGAGCTTGCCGGGGACAGTGTCCATGTGGCCGCACAGGAGGAGCTTGAGCTTCCCCTTGCCGATCTCACCTATCACGTTCCCTGCCTTGTCGATGTGTGTGCCTCGGTACCCGAGAGCCCCCATCCTGTCGATGAGGAAGGAGGCCAGCTCTGCCTCCTGAGTCGTGGGGGAGTAGATCTTCAGGGAGTCGAGCAGCAGTCTGACGGAGCCGCCGGAGGTGCCAGTCATCTCTTCTGCACGGAAATCAGATAATCAATAACCATTCCGGGGATGTCTATCCCTGTGGCCGGGACGGTGTTCTTGAACTCTGTGGTGTTGTTCACCTCGTGGACCATTAGCCCTTCCTCCCCTTCCATGAGGTCGACCCCGACGAACTCCCCTCCGACGGCTCCTGCCGCCCTCAACGACAGCTCCTCGAGCTCCGGGGTGACCCTGCAGGCCTCGGCCTTCCCTCCTCGGGCTGTGTTCGTCCTCCAATCGGAGCCGGAGTAGCGGTAGATTGCGGCCACGGTCCTGTCCCCTATCACGAACGACCTGATGTCGCGGGGCGGCCTTTTCACGTACTCCTGCAGGTAGTAGATCTGATAGAGGGGGAACATCTCCTCCCTGTGCTCGATTACAGCCCTTGCTGCGTCAGCGTCCCTCAGGAGGGCGGACAGCCTCCCCCAGCTCCCAACCACGGGCTTGAGCACCGTTGGGTACCCCATGGCCTCGATGGACCGGAGGGCCGACTCCTCGGCCATGGCGAGCGTCGTCCTGGGCGTCGGAACGTTGTGCTTGACGAGGGCGAGTGACCCGAAGAGCTTGTTTCCGCAGATCCAGGCGCAGGAGAAGGAGTTGACAACCTGATGCCCGGCGGCCTCGAGGACGGCCGTAGAGTGGACGTTCCTGAAATAGCTCACGCACCTCTGGAGGACCACCCTGTCGGCAAGTGGCAACTCGCTGGAGCCCAGGGTGATCGAGAGGTCCTTGGAGTCCACGAGGTTGGCTCTGACCCCGCGTTTCTCCGCGGCCGCCACGAGGGCTTTCTCCTCCCAGCGGACGGTGTCGTAGAGTAATGAGAAGGACGCCGGCAGCCTACTCGCCCCAGTCCTCTTCCTCCAGCTCGGCCTGCCGGAGAGTGAAGAGGCCTCCCGACTGCTCCCTCACCAGTTCGAAGGACGTCCCGCACTCTCTGCAGGACACTATTTCGCCCTGGATGGCGTCAGCCGGGATGGCGACCTGGGCGTCGCACTCGATACAGTTCATTATCGGTGAAGTTCCTCCGAATCCACACTGACAAGGGGTGCCGATATAACGATATTCGGCCGAAATCAGCGAATTGTGCGCAGGACCATGGTGGTGTTCGTTCCGGTGACGCCGGCTGTGCGCCGTATCCCTTCGATGGTCGCGTTCACTTCGCCGATATTCGCACCCTTGACGACGACGGCTATGTCGTACTGACCCGCGGTCTCGTAGACTGACTCTACGCCTTTGATGGCCCTGACCCTTTCGCTGACTTGGCGGGTAGGGGTGGCTGGGTCGACGGAGACCCAGGTTATGGCGCTGCTCTGGTCTTTGTCGTCGACGTCCACGGTGAATCTCCTTATCCTCCCGCTCGCCTTCAGGTTGTCGATCCTGCGCCTGACAGCGGATTCGGAGAGCCCGAGCTTCGTGGCGAGCTTGGTGTTGGACGCCCTTGCGTCCTCCCTGAGAAGGCTCAGCAGCAACTCGTCAATCCTTTCTGAGTCGACCTGTTTCCTCTTCAAGGCTGCCCCTCTTGCCAAGGCGGAAGACCGCGCTCTAAATCCTTGCCCCCGACTTCATGGCATGCTCGGTTCTGTGATAAATACAGGCAGAGGCAGACCCGGTGGAGACTTGCTGCGGTCATCCTACGACGTGGTAGTGGTGGGGTCGGGCGCCAGCGGGCTCACGGCCGCCCTGGCTGCCGCGTCGAAGGGGGCGAGCGTCGTGGTGCTCGAGAAGGGGAGGAAGTTCGGAGGCTCCACGGCCCTGTCCGGAGGGCAGCTCTGGGTTCCCAACAACAGGTATCAGCGGAAGGCCATGGTGAAGGATTCAGCCGCGCTTGCAACACGCTACCTGGTAAAGCTCGCAAGAGGGCGGGTCCACCCCTCGCTCATCGGCTCGTTCGTTAGGAACGCCCCCAGGGCCCTCGACTTCCTGGTGGCCAACACCCCGATCCGGCCGGAACTCAGGGAAGGGTTGCCTGACTACCACCCCGAGTGGGACGGCGCCCTGAAAGGAGGGCGAACCCTCGACCCCGGCCTGTTCGACGGAGGGACTCTGGGGGACGAGTACAGGACCATCCTCCACAACCCTCAGTATCACCTCCCCGGAGGGCTGCACACCACTTCCCTTGAGTTCGAGATGCTGATGCGAGGCGAGGAGGTCCCCGGGCTGAAGGGGAGGAAACCAAGCATGCTCGCCCTAGGAGAGGCCTTGGTCGGGGGCCTGAGGAAGGGGCTGGTCGAGATGGATGTGCCTCTCTTCCTCTCCCATAGGGCGGTGAAGCTCCTGTCCGAGGGCGGACGCGTGTCGGGGGTGGAGCTCGTCGCAGGGAGGAAGAGGTTCCGTGTGCGAGCGAGGCGGGGGGTGGTCTTGGCCGCTGGAGGGTTCGAGTGGAACCCAGAGATGAAGAGGGCACACCTGGCTGCGCCCTCAGAGAACTCGGCAGGGTGCGAGACGAACACGGGGGACGGGGTGAACATGGGCATAGGCGCTGGAGGGGCCACTTCCCTGATGGAGGAGGCTTGGTGGTTCACACTCATCCTGAAGCCGGGGGAGAAGAGAGGGTGGCTCGCCACGAGCGAGAGGACGCTTCCGGGGTCAATCATGGTGAACACCAGGGGGAAGAGGTTCGCGAACGAGGCGATGAATTACTCGGACCTGGGCAGGGAGATGCTTGCCTGCGACCCAACGAGCTACTCCTTCGAGAACATACCGGCGTACCTCGTCTTTGATTCGCAGTACCTATCGAAGTATCCTGTCGCGGGAGACCGTGGGAGGGACGCCGCTCGGTGGATCATGAGCGGAGACACCCTCCTGGAGCTGGCGACGAGGCTGGGCGTCGACGGCAGGAACCTCGAGGAGACAGTCGCTGCGTTCAACAGGAATGCCGAGGCAGGGAAGGACCCGGACTACCACCGCGGGGAGAGCTACTACGACCGACACTGGGGGGACCCCTCCTCCGTGAATCCGACCCTGAGGCCCCTGACGAGACCCCCGTTCTATGGTGTAAGGATGCTCGCAGGGGACATAGGGACCAAGGGCGGCCTCGCCACCGACGGCTCGGGACGCGTACTCGGGCAAGAAGGGAAGCCCATTGAGGGGCTGTACGCCGTCGGGAACAACTCGGCCAGCGTCATGGGCCCGGGGTACGCCGGCTCCGGGGCGACGTTGGGGCCTTGCATGACCTTCGGTTATCTGGCAGGCCTCGACTGCGCCAACCGAAGTGGCTAGGGGCGGCCTGCCGCTGGGAACGCTTATCACTTCTTGTGAAGGCTGACGCCCGATTGTACTCCGTTGAGAGGCTGGCGATTCCTGGACACAAGGCACGCCAGGTTCCGAACACCTTCTTCAAACAGGACTCTGCGAGCCATCTGGCAGTGGTCTTCCCCGGGTACAGCTACAGGTGCAGCGAACCCCTCCTCTGGTACCCCACAAGGGTTCTGCTCGCGCAGGGAGCCGATGTCCTGTGGGTCGAGTACCCGTATGATCAGTCTCAGGAATTCGGGAACTCTGATGGCCAAGTCCAGCTCGAATGGCTGTTTGAGGATTCTATGGCCGCGCTCCAAGTTGCCGAGAAAGTGGGGCCGTTTCGTCGAACCACTCTGGTGGCCAAATCGCTCGGCACCCTAGCAATGGGACACGTCCTTCGTTCCATTTCCACGGAGAAGGAGATTCGGGCGGTCTGGATGACCCCCGTGCTCACCGACCCCGACTTGAGACAGACCATGGAGGAAATGAAACATCGGTCGCTTGTCGTCATAGGATCTGCCAACCACTACTATGATCGCGCTTTCCTAGAGAAGCTTGGGAAGAAGGTGGGCACCGAGATCCTCACAATTCCGGGAGCGGACCACATACTCGAAACGGAGGGCGGGACGGTCCAATCCATCGACGTCCTGAAGACAGTCGTGGAGTCTGTCAGCCGCTTCGTCGGTGACTGAGCTCGGCCCTTTCTCGACAGCGGGGAGAAGGGACTGCGCCGAGTCTATGAGTGCCTGTTCGCTTCCTCTTCGCCGATCACTTGGTC
>DAEE01000058.1:34511-35981 GCA_002495205.1 Thaumarchaeota archaeon UBA183
AGCATCAGCCCCAGCCCTCGGACCTCCTTGACGAGTTTGTGCCCTGTGGCGATTTTCGAAAGCCCGGCTTTCATCCTCTCCCCCTTCTCGCCAGCCTGCCTCGGCAGGTCGTTCCGGGTGATGAAATCTATGGTCGCAGAAGCGGCGGCGCATGAAAGCGGATTGCCTGCGAAGGTGCTCGTATGCTCGCCTCCCTTCAGGCTGGCCATCACGTCGTCGGTGGCGACAGCGGCTCCAATGGGAAGGCCGCCGCCGAGCCCCTTGGAGACTGTCATGATGTCGGGAACCACGCCCCAGTGCTCCGACGCCCACATCTTCCCCGTCCTTCCGAGGCCGCTCTGGATCTCGTCCAAGATCAGGAGGGCTCCTTTCTGGTCGCAGATCTCGCGGACCTGCCTGAAGTAGTCGGGAGGCGGGACTATGATTCCCGTCTCGCCCTGGACGGGCTCCGCGAGGACTGCGGCAGTGTCGTTGTCCACGAGCTGGGCCAGAGAGTCGGGGTCTCCGTACTCTGCGAACTCGAAACCCTCCAGAAGGGGCCCGAAGGGGTCCCTGTACTTCTTGTTCCAGGTGGCAGACAGAGAGCCGTAGGTCTTGCCGTGAAACGCGCCCTTCATCGATATGATCTTCTTCCTTGCGGTCCTTCGCCTCGCGAGCTTGATGGCAGCCTCGACAGACTCGGTGCCGCTGTTCGTCAGGAGGGCCTTGCCCAGCCCCTTCGGCGCTATCTTGACCAGGCGCTCCATGAAACCGGCCCTGGCGTCGTTGTAGAATGTGCCGTGACAGGTGATCAGCTTGGCAGCCTGCTCGTTGATCGCCTTCACCACAGCGTCGTTCGAGTGGCCGACCAGGGCCACGCCTATGCCTGTCATGAAGTCGNNCCCCTCACAATCGACAGGGGGAGCTTCTTGAAGGCGGCAGCCCCAAAGGTCTCCTCCGTCTCTTTGATGCTGCTCATTGCGCGCTAATCACCGTGCACGTGTCGTGGGCCAGGGCCCTGGTCAGAGGTCCGTCCCTGGCGCCCGAGCAGATTATCGCTTCCTTGACGCCTGCCTCCACTGATTCTGCTGCTGCCATGACCTTCTTCTGCATGCCGAAGCCGATCTTCGGGAGCCTGGCCGAGGCCTCCGACGGAGTGAGATGACCTACAAGCTTGTCGTCGAGCCTCAGCCCGTCCACGTTGGTCAGGAACACCACAGCGTCGGCGCCTATGCTGGACGCTATCGACGAAGCAGCCCTGTCCCCGTCGACGTTGAGCGGCTCCCCCTCCTCTCCCACTGCGACCGGAGACACCACGGGGACGTACCCCTGAGAGAGAAGCGCGTCCAAGAGCGATGAGTTCACGCCCACAACCTTCCCTGTGTAGCCTCCTTCTATTGCGAGCTTTCTTCCCCTGTCGTCCATTATGACAAGCTTCGTCTTCCTCTTGCCCTCCATCAGCTTCCCGTCGGTCCCAGCCATCGAAACGCC
>DAEE01000041.1:0-2217 GCA_002495205.1 Thaumarchaeota archaeon UBA183
CTCTACACCATCGAGCGGTACGTGGAGGAGACCGAGGGGGTCAGGAAGGCGCTGAAGCTCGGGAAGGTCCACCTCTACGGCCACAGCTGGGGCGGGATGCTCGCCCAGGCCTACGCCCTGAAGTACCAGCCGAACATCAGGAGCCTGATCCTTTCAGGCACCACCCCCAGCATACAACTGCTCATGGAGGAAGGGAAGAAGGTCTTCGAGTCCCTCCCAGCCGACGTCAAGAAGGCTGTGACCAAATACGAGAGCGAAGGGGACCTACAGAACCCCGAGTACCTAGCTGCCATCGAGAAATTCAACCACCTCCACCAGGGCCTCGTCGACCCCTGGCCGGAGACCCTAAAGTACGCCTTCGACAACTTCAGCTTCCCAGTCGGCAACACCATGTTCGGCTCCCACCTGGTGGCTGTGAGCGGGAACATGCGATACTGGGACGTGGTCGACCGCCTCGGGTCATTGAAGGTCCCATGCCTGATCATATGCGGAGACAGGGACTTCCTGACGCCGAGGCTGCACGAGCTCCTGCACAGGAAGATCAAGGGCTCGAAGCTGGTCATCATGAAGGGGGTGTCCCACGGCTCCATGTGGGACGCTCGCGACGCCTACGTCAGGCACCTCGCCGGATTCCTCCGTTCGGTCTGACCGCCAGTGACAGGACAATGTCCCAGGCCAAGATAACAGTCGCCGTAGGCACGAAGAACCCCGCCAAACTCGAGGGCGTCAGGCGGGCCTTCGCCAGGTACTACAAAGACGTCGAAGTGCGCCCCGTCGACTCCTCGAAGGTGGCCAAGGCCCAGCCAAGGGGCCTGGACGAGATGACCGCCGGCGCCACCGCCCGTGCCAAGTACGCCCTGTCAGTAGCCGGGGGGGACTTCGGGGTCGGGGTGGAGGCAGGGATCTTCACCATAGGGGACGTCTACTTCGACAACCAGGTCGGGGCAATAGCCGACGGCAAGGGCACGACCACCCTCGGCCATTCGGCAGGGTACATGCTCCCCCGCGAAGACATGGAGAACCTCTTCCGGGAGGGGAAGGAGCTCGAACGGTGGGCCGAGAAGGTCAGCGGGGTGAACGAAGTCGGTGACAAGGGGGGCCTCATCAACTTCCTCACGAAGGGTGTGATTACCCGGGCAGACCTCACCGAGCAGTGCGTCATCACTGCCCTGGCCCCGCGCCTGCACAAGGACGTCTACGGGCTCTGACCTGACGCCAAGTCTGAGAATCGCCACCGCGTGTTATTAGACCCAGGGCGCGCGCCGCGACACCTTGCCAATCGTCAAGCTTGAGCTGCGCAAGACGATGAAGGAGTTCTACAACCCTCCCGCCGGGGAGGCCGTCCTGGTGGAGCTCCCACCCCTGAAGTACATCATGGTGGACGGCGAAGGCGAGCCGGGGGGCGATGCGTTCCAGCAGGCCATGGGCGTCCTCTACAACGTCGCCTACACCATGAAGTTCAGGGCCAAGAAGCTCCTGAAGAAGGACTACGACATCATGGCCCCAGAGGGCCTGTGGTGGACGAAGGGGAAGAAGTTCGACATGACCAAGAAGGCCAAGTGGCTCTGGACCCTCATGATCATGGTCCCCGACTTCGTCACCCCGAAGCTTTTCTCGGACACAGTCGCAGAGGTCCGGTCGAAGAAGAACCCGCCGGGCCTAGGCAGGGCGAGGCTCGGGATGCTCTCCGAGGGGACCAGCGTCCAGATAATGCACGTCGGCCCCTACGCGACCGAGCCTGAATCGGTCGCCAGGATGGACGCCTACGCCAAGGAGCGCGGCTACAGGATGGCGGGGAAGCACCACGAAATCTACCTCGGGGACCCCAGGCGTGCCGCCCCTTCGAAGCTGAGGACCGTCCTCCGCCACCCGGTCGCCAGGGCGTGAAAGGCTATATCGAAACCCGCCCGCCGGGGGCCGTTGGATTTCTCCAGGCTGTTCCCCCAGAAGCCGATAATCGGGATGATCCACATGCCTCCCCTCCCGGGGGCCCCCAACAACAAGAAGTCCATCAAGCAGCTCACAGAGTTCGCGCTCTCGGAGGCCGACCTGCTCGAGGAGGCGGGCCTGGACGCCTGCATAGTCGAGAACGTCGGGGACACGCCGCTCTTCAAGGAGAACCTCCCTCCCTACACGGTGGCTGCCATGGCCACCGTCACCCAGGCCGTGGTCGACCGCACGAAGATGAAGGTGGGGGTCAACATGCTGCGCAACGCC
>DAEE01000041.1:2348-2546 GCA_002495205.1 Thaumarchaeota archaeon UBA183
CCAGGACCTGGCCGAGCGCGGGGGCGCCGACGCGGTCATAGTCTCCGGGGCCCGCAGCCCCGTGCCTCCCTCCTTCGAGAGGGTGAAGAAGGTCAGGGACGCCATCGACAAGCCCGTCCTCATCGGGAGCGGCATCAGCCTCGCGAACGTCAAGCAGTTCTACCAGAGGTCGGACGGCCTCATCATAGGGGAGCCTGA
>DAEE01000065.1:0-2173 GCA_002495205.1 Thaumarchaeota archaeon UBA183
CAACGCGCTCTTCGTAGGCGACCCAGGAACTGGCAAGAGCGAGATGCTCAAGTTTGCGGCCCAGGTGGCCCCCCGTGGGCTGTACGCGAGTGGGAGAGGAGCATCTGCCGCTGGGCTCACGGCCGCAGTAATCAGGGAGAAGAACGTCTTCATGCTCGAGGCGGGGGTCGTGGTCCTGGCCGACCAGGGGGTCGGGGTGATAGACGAATTCGAGAAGATGAAGCCAGAGGACAGGACCGCTCTCCACGAGGCCATGGAGCAGAACACTGTGACCGTGGCGAAGGGGGGGATCTACGCCACGCTGAACGCCAGGACAGCCATACTGGCGGCGTGCAACCCTGTGCTCGGAAGGTACAACCCGTTCCAGAACATCACGGAGAACATCGGGACGCTGCCGCTGCCGCTCCTGTCCAGGTTCGACCTCATCTTTGTGTTCAGGGACCAGCCCACGCCCGCCGAGGATGAGAGGCTCGCAAGCCACATTCTTGCGGTCCATTCGAAGAAGACCTACGCCACACCTCCTCCCATAGAGTTCAGCCTCCTCAAGAAGTACCTCACCTACGCCAAGCGCAAGTCCCCGGAGCTGACGAAGGAGGCGATGGAGAGGATGAAGGACTTCTACCTCCAGCTCAGAAGGGGAGGAGGAGCGGAGGACTCGATTCCGCCGACCCCCAGGACCCTGGAGGCTCTGATCAGGCTCTCGACTGCGAGGGCGAAGGTGCTGCTCAGGGACGCTGTCACGGAGGAGGACGCACTCGCTGCCATTGCGCTGATGAACAGGATGGTCGAGGACGTCCTGACGGACGCGACCACGAAGAAGACTGACTTCGGCATCCAGTTCGGGAAGCCTGCAGGAGAGTCGAAGAACATGAGGGCGGCACTGGAGATCCTCAAGACTCTGGAGGGGGCAGAAAAGAAGCCGGTCGAGCGGAAACAGTTCAAGGAAGAGCTGGTCAAGGCGAAGTTCTCCGACGAGGACGCGGAGAAGATGATACGGACCATGTTCAGAGAAGGGATGGTTTACGAGTCCAAACCTGGCTTCCTCCGCAGGCTCGGCGGCTAGGCGCAAGGAGGCCGCCCGTTGAGGCTAGACGAAGCAGGCATACCAGAGGAGCTAGTGCAGTTCTTCGGGGCGAAGGGAATCTCCGAGCTCTACCCTCCCCAGGAGCAGGCGGTCCGCGCGGGGCTGCTCGACGGGAGGAGCCTCGTGGTGGCATCCCCCACCGCGTCGGGGAAGACCCTGTTGGCACTGCTCGCTGCCTACAGGCAGGCGAAGGAGCGGAGGAGGAAGGTGGTGTACCTGGCTCCGCTCAGGGCCCTGGCGTCAGAGAAGTACGCCGAGTTCTCGGAGCTCACGCGGTTTGGGATTCACACGGTGATCTCGACCGGGGACTACGACTCCAGTGGTGAGGGCCTCGGCGGGGCCGACATCATCGTACTGACCAACGAGAGGTTCGATTCTGTGATGAGGCACAAGGTCTCCTGGATCAACTCCGTGGGGCTCTTCATAGCTGACGAGGTGCACCTGGCCGGGAACGACAGCCGAGGGCCGACGCTTGAGATGATTCTCACGAAGGCGCTGCACCTGGGCCTCGGTGCGCAGCTGCTCGCTCTCTCTGCCACGATAAGCAACGTCCGGGCCCTGGCCGAATGGCTCCACGCAATTCCTGTGGAGCTCGACTGGCGCCCAGTCCCGCTGAGGCAGGGGATTTACGACTACAGCCGAGTCATCTTCACGGATGGGGAGGAGCGCCCGGTGCCCAGGTCGACCTACGGGGCCCCCATCGACGTTGCCATGGACACCGTGAAGGGGGGAGGGCAGGCCCTCGTGTTCGCCAACACCAGGAGGAGGGCGGTGAGCCTGGCGACGAAGGCGGCGGAGCTGACCCAGAGGCAGCTGAGCCCGGAGGAGAAGAAGGCGGTGTCCGAGGCCTCGAGGCGCATCCTCAACTCGGGGGAGGAGACCAGCCTCAGCCGGCTCCTGGCCGAGGTGGTGGCCAAGGGGTCGGCGTTCCACCACGCAGGGCTGGAGGCGGAGCACAGGAGAATCGTGGAGGAGTATTACAGGGCCAGGGCCCTTAAACTTCTGGCCGCGACCCCCACCCTTGCGGCAGGGGTCAACCTCCCGGCAAGAAGGGTGGTCATAGCAGACATGACGCGCTACGACTCGGAG
>DAEE01000065.1:2227-3914 GCA_002495205.1 Thaumarchaeota archaeon UBA183
GAGTCCCGGCTCTCGGACGAGTCGGCCATGCGGTCTCACACCCTCGCGACTGTCGCAACGGGGAGCGGGACGTCCAAGGCAGACCTCGATGCACTGTTCGGAAAGACCCTGCTTGCGATGCAGGTCGGTCCCAAGGAGACCGGGAGGCTAACCGAGAAGGCGCTGGGCTACCTCCTGGGGGAGAGGCTCCTCGAGTCCCATGGGAACCTGTTCTACGCAACAGACTTCGGGAGGAGGGTATCCATGCTCTACATCGACCCTGTAACCGGGGTGATGTTCAGGGACAGCGCAAGGCGCGCCGAGGCGGGGAGGGACTACACCTCTGGGCTACTTCATCTAGTGGCTGCGTCCCCCGACTTCGAGCCCAGGTTCCCCCTGAGGAGCAAGGACTACGACCAGGCCATGGCGTTCATGGAAGAGCACTCGTCCGAGATGCTGGAGCGGCACACGTCGAGGGCCTTCGCAGACTACGACAGGGTCCTCCAGGACATGCGGAGCGTGATGGCCCTCCACGGATGGATAGACGAGTGGAGGGAAGAGCAACTCCTCTCAAGGCTGGGCGTGGAGCCCGGGGACATGCACAGGGCTGTGGACAACGCCGACTGGCTGCTGCACGCCCTGGGGGAGCTATCGAAGCTGTTCAAGGTGCCAGAGATTGTGAGGCAGTCGGAGGTGCTGAGGCAGAGGGTCGCCAGTGGAGTCAGCGAGGAGCTCGTCGAACTGACCGCTCTCCAGGGGGTGGGGAGGGTCAGGGCCAGGGCTCTGTACACGGCTGGGTTCAGGACCCTCGAGGACATCAAGGAGGCGCCGGCGGACAAGCTCGCTTCTGTCGAGAAAGTTGGGGCCGCTGTAGCCAAGAAGATCAAGGAGCAGGTGTCCAAGTACTGACCGATTTCGCGGGGGACTTCGAGACCGCGGCGGGCGAGGCCGCTCGCCTCATCGAGGGCGCGGTAGCGGGTGCGGTCAGAGGGGAGTCGAAGGTGGCCGTGGCATTCTCCGGAGGTCTCGACAGCTCCATCGTCGCCAAGTGCGCAATGAAGCTCACGGGGGTCGTCGGGTGCACCGCCTACGCGGAGAACTCGAGGGACGCCACAAGAGCGAAGGAGGCTGCGGAGGAGCTGGGGCTCCCCCTCGCGGCGAGCGAGCTCGACTTGGCGGGCGTGGAAGGCGCGCTTTCTACGATGAACCTTCCGTTCGCACCTACCCTGATGGACAAGAGCCTCTGGTGCCTCTACTCCGCCGTCGCCCAAAGTGCGCGGAAGGAAGGGGCGAGGGTGCTTCTGCTTGGGCAGCTCGCAGACGAGCTCTTCGGGGGATACGCGAAGTACGCCGAGGCCTTGAAGGCGCAGGGGCAGGACGCGGCTGGCTCCATGATGCGGGGGGACGTCCAGGAGTACGCCCAGAGGGGCAGGGCGCGTGACGTCGGGGCGTGCAGGGGCCTCGTAGANNTTCAAGATCCGGGGTGACGAGAGGAAGGCGGTGCTGCGTAGGGCCGCCCTGATCCTGGGGGTGCCAGAAGGCATCGCCAAGGCCCCGAAGAAGGCAGCGCAGTACAGCTCTGGGGTCCAGAAGCTGCTGGCCGGTTCACACTTTTAACGCCCCCGGCAGACGGAGACTCATGATTCCATCGCCACAGCCCAAGGGTAAGCTCGTGGGTTTCAAACCGCTGCAGGAGAGGTTCAGCTAC
>DAEE01000065.1:3946-4547 GCA_002495205.1 Thaumarchaeota archaeon UBA183
TACTTCTACCAGACCCAGAACATCACCCAGGTGCTTTCCCGGGACGAGTACACGTCCTTCAAGGACGACGACATTCCCGAATGAGCCGAGAGGCATACATCGCCTCTGACGACTCGGCGCTCCTGAGGTGCGCTCTCCGTGGACTGTCGGGGGGGATGGCCCTGGAGATCGGCGCGGGCAACTGTGGCAACCTCATCGAGCTCGCGGGGGGGTTCGGGCTCGTTGTGGGGACTGACCTGGTCAGGCCGCGGACTTCGGACTGGAGGGACCGGAGGGTCGACTTCGTGCTGGCAGACGGCGCGTCCTGCATCAGGTCTGGCGCCGTCGACCTGGTGGCGTTCAACCCTCCCTACCTCGCGGAGGAGGCCTCGGAAGACCGGGCGGTCGAAGGGGGAGCGGGGCTCGAGGTGCCCAAAGCGTTCCTGAGCGAAGCTCTGCGAACGGTGAAGGACACCGGGAGGGTGGTCTTCCTGCTCAACAACGCTGCGGACATTCGCGAGTTCGAAGGAATCTGCGCCAAGAGGGCCTTCGCGTTGACGCAAGTGGCGACCAAGAGGGTCTTCTTCGAGGAGCTCGCCGTCTACTCGGCCGCAGCCAAGCA
>DAEE01000065.1:4605-6375 GCA_002495205.1 Thaumarchaeota archaeon UBA183
GCGCCCTGGAAGAACCCCTCGTGGAAGGCACATTCGAACATCTCCCCGGTCCCTTCGAGCTGCCCGCACACTGTGCAGTTCGAAATCTGTAGCACCATCGGGTCGCGACTTTCGACCGTCAGGGTGCCGATCTTGTACGCCTGCCAGACTCGCGCGAATTCGTCGAGCATCTGATCGAGGGACAGGTCCGCCATCTTGGACGCCGCCTTCCTCCCCACCTGCTCTCCGAATTCGTGCATCACCTGCTTCGAGTCGAGCCCCAAGTACCTCAGGAGCGGGACTATCCCAGGTGCGAAGTAGTCCGTCATAGCCGGGAATTCGCGCCAGAAGGACTCATCTCTGCGTTCTGTCTCCAGAGCCTTCGAGGCCATGCCCCACAGGAATCCCGGCGCTTGGTTAAGCGTCCCCCCTAAGATGTTAGGGGAGACATGCTCCCGCACGCGATTTCCAAGTCTGAGAATCGTCTTCCCGCGTTAAATACACACGGTTTACCCTAACCTGTTAAGAGATGCTCAGACAGATTGCGCTCCAGGTAAGGGCTGAGAACAGGCTACAGGACACAGCGAGGGTCCACGGCTCAAAGCTGAACATAGTGGACTGTAAGCCGTTCAACAAGACGGGGATGTCCCTGCTCATGGAGCTGAGGGGGACCGAGCAGGAGGTCCGCGCTGCAGCGTCCGCCATAAGACATCTCGACGGTGTAAGGCAGGTGATAGAGGGCGAGGGGCCAGGAGACGCAATCCCGCTGCTCGTCGTGATGGACAGGCCGGCAATATGCCGGGCGTCCAACGACGTCGCCATCGTCTGCCTTGACTGCCCGCTCAACTCGGAGGTCCAGCCGGCTTCCTGGAGGTTCATCGCCCGGAAGACCAGCGACTTCCGACAGGTGCTTACACGGCTATCGAAGGAAGGGATTGAGACCAGGATAGAGGACGTTGCTCCGCTCGAGCGCAAGGCTACGCTTACTGGGAGGCAGAAGGAGATCATGGCCACGGCCGTCGCTCAAGGCTACTTCGAGTTCCCGAGGAAAATCAGCCTCACGGGCCTCAGCGAGCTCGTCGGCGTGAAGCCGTCGACCCTCAGCGAGATACTGCGCAGCGCAGAGCGCAGGATCATGGCAAACGCGCTCGGAGTCCCGTTCCAGGAAGAGTAGACTAACCGGGCTCTAGGCGGGCCCGGAGGGATTCGAACCCACGGTGTCTGAGGCACGCCTCTTCAGCTCCGAAGGCTGACGCCTTAATCCGTGCTAGGCTACGGGCCCGAGATGGCTGCGATAAGGCTGGCTAATTAAGCGATGAGACGTGCTATGTTCTCGCCGAGAGGGGGCCGAACAAGTCCCCGCTCCGTGATTATGGCGCTCACCAGCTCGGGAGGCGTCATGTCGAAGGCAGGATTCGCCACGGGTATCCCCCTCGGCGCGACGCGCCTCCCACGGACTTCCACGACCTCCTCGGGCCCCCTCTCCTCGATGGTGACGCCGTCGTGGGTACGGGCGAGGTCGAAGGTGGATCGTGGCGCAGCAGGGTAGAAGGGGACCCCGTGCCTCTTGGCGAGAACCGCCTCCTGGTAGGTCCCGATCTTGTTGAAGACGTAGGCGTCCTTCGTTATCCTGTCAGCCCCCACTATGGCGCAGTCGACCCGCCCCTGGCTCATCATGTACCCCACGGCCGTGTCTGAGATCAGGGTGCACGCGATCCTGTCCCGGACGAGTTCGAAGGCTGTGAGCCTCGCTCCCTGGAGGGCCGGCCTAGTCTCTGGGACCAGCACCTT
>DAEE01000065.1:6426-9701 GCA_002495205.1 Thaumarchaeota archaeon UBA183
TTCTGTTCACGTCCACGTCTTCCTCCTCCATGGCCTTCACCTCCGCGGACACGACCTCCTTCGCCGCTCTGACTGTGGAGGCTGAGGCGGCCTTGCTCATCACCCTGTCGATTCCCCAGAACAGGTTCACTGCTGTCGGCCTCGTGCTTCGGAGGAGCGAGGCGCTGGCCTCCATCTCCTTCATGAAATCCGGGAGCCTTGTGGCCTTCGAGCGCGCCGCAGCCAGGGCCAAGCCCATGGCCGCTGCCACTCCGATGGCCGGGGCTCCCCGCACCACCATGGTCCTGATGGCGTCTGCCACCTGCTCGGGCCGTGTGTATCTGACGTAGGTCAGCTTGATAGGAAGGGCTGTCTGGTCTATCATCCGGACTGCGCCGCCTTCCCAGGTGACGGTCCTGATCGAGAAGAAGTTGTCCAAGGGGGCAGAGAGCCCCAGAGCTCTCTAAATGATTTGCGCAACCTGGGAGCCACCTTCAACTTCAAATAGACTCGTTGAAGCGTCGGAAACGAAGCCAATGCACGAAGCTCCGGCGCCAGAGGAGCAGATTCAGCCCTTCAGGGCTGTCCTCGAGGACGGGACCGCGCGGGTGACGGACAGAGACCGCTTCGGGGAGCTGGAGGGGTCAGGCTACGGCACAAGGGAGGGCCGCGACCTTGTACTCAGGGACTACGAAGCGCTGTACCTTGTCTATGGAAGGAAGATGCACCTGGAAGACAGGCATGGAGAGGAGATAGGATTCGAGAAGCTCGCCGAGCTCGCNNGGGACGGACCTGAGGGTCTATGAGAGGGGGGATTATCCAAAGAAGCCTGCCAAGTACGTGGTCTTCGCCCTCGACGAGGGTATAGAGAAGGGGATGGCGGACCTGCAGAAGTCGGTGAGGGAGATGGCCAAGATGGGGAAGGAGGCAATCATCGCCGTAATCGAGAGGAGAGGGGAGGTAATCTACTACAAGGTCAGCAGGGCCAGGTTCTGACCTGTATGAACGCCAGGGCGCTGGTCGACCTCAGCAGGCCCGTGAACTGCGCCATGATTGGGTTCGCTGTCATCGTGGGGGCGTTTGTCTCCAAGCCGCCGTCGGTGTCTGAGGTCCAGCTGGCCCTGGGATTCTTCACAGGCGTCTTCATCTGCGCCTACTCGATGGCGGTGAACGACATCTACGACCTTGAGGTGGACAGGGTGAACAGGCCCGACAGGCCAATCCCCAGCGGGAGAGTGACTGCGAGGGAGGCGTCGAGGTTCTCGTTGGTTGTGCTTGTCGCAGGCTTGGCATGCTCCGTCCTGTCGTTGATCCCTCTCGCAGTGGCCATAGCGGTCGCCTACGCTTTCATCTCCTGGCTGTACAACAGGTGGGCCAAGAGGACGGGGCTCCCCGGGAACCTGATCGTGGCGTCGTCCCTGGCGATCCCATTCGTGTACGGGGGAGCGGTCTCGGGAGGCTCCATCGGCGGGTCGCTCCTGCTCATGATGGCACTCACAGCTTTCTTCTCCGGAGTAGGGAGGGAAGTGGTCAAGTCCATGGCCGACGTGGAAGGGGACGCGAAGAGGGACGTGAACTCGATAGCGCGGACCCGGGGGCTGGGGTTCGCCTCCGCTGTGGGCGCGGTTTTCTTCCTGCTCGCTGTGCTGACGAGCTGGGTCCCCC
This sequence comes from Thaumarchaeota archaeon UBA183, assembly GCA_002495205.1. The sequence continues at coordinate 8,071 of DAEE01000065.1, forward strand.
TTCTTACGGGCCTCGCCAACTCGGTATACACCTACGCCGTGGCGGCGCCAGACGTCATCTTCGTCTACCTGGCCGTGGCCATAGTCGTCAGGCACGAGCCGGGGAGCGCCTACACAGTCAAGCGCATCGCCCTCGCGGGGATGACCGTCGGTCTGCTGGTGTTCATCGGGGGCGCAGTGTAGTTGTGGAGCGAGAAGTACAGGCCCGGGACCCTCGAGGAGATGGTTGGGAACGAGGAGGGGAGGACGAAGCTCCAGCATTGGCTCAAGAAGTGGAAGCCAGGCGCGAAGGCTGCCCTGCTCGTTGGGCCCCCGGGCACCGGAAAGACGACCACCGTCCACCTCGTCGCAAAGCAGATGGGCCTCCAGCTGATCGAGCTCAACGCCAGCGACTCGCGGACGAAGGACAAGCTCTCGAAGAAGGTCGGGGAGGCGATCGCGAGCACCAGCCTGTTCGGTGGAATGAGCCTGATTTTCCTAGACGAGGTTGACGGCCTGGCGGGGAGGGCGGACTACGGCGCCGTGGAGTTCATCAAGGACGCGGTGAAGAGGAGCGAGAGCCCTGTGGTCATGGCGGCCAACGACCCCGAGTCCGACGAGGTCAGGAAGCTCGGGAGCGCAGCCAGCAGGATAGAGTTCCGACGCCCCGACCTTCTGGATGTCGAGAAGCGCCTGGAGAAAATCGCCCAGAGAGAGAAGGTCTCCCTGCACAAGGAGGAGATTGCGAAGATCGCCGAGGCTGCACACGGGGACCTTAGGGCCGCAATCAACTTCCTGCAGTCTGGGATGCCTGCGAGGAAGGACGAGGAGATGACGACCTCCGAGTCTGTGAACGCCTTCTTCGACGCCGCAGACGAGGGCGCCGCACTCCGAGCGCTGAGGGCCTACCCGGGCCAGCCCAGGGAGAAGGTGAGGGACATTTTCACTGCCGTGTCAAGGTCCAGGGTCCACGAGGAGCGGAAGGCGGGCGCCCTCGAGGTCCTGTCGAGGGCCGACGTGCTGATGGGGCGGATGGCCAGGGGGAAGGACTGGAGGCTCCTCCGGTACCTGGATCCCCTCCTCGCCAACGAGCTCTGGAGGGCACTCGGCGACGGCGGCCCCCGCTTCACGCTGGACGCTGTCCCCTGGCCGCTGCAGGTGCGGATCTGGAACGACTCGAGGAAGATGAAGGACATTGCCGCCCTGATGGGGAGGAGGGTGGGGATCAGCCAGCGGGGCTTCCTAGTGGAGGACATGCCATACCTCCTGCTCCTCTGCGCGGACAGGCGGTTCAGGGAGGAGCTGGTGAAGAGCCTGAGCCTCGAGGAGAACTACGACCTGTTCCTGGCGAAGGAGAGCGGAAGGAGGGCCAGGCGCTAGTTGTACTCCTGGCGGTGGTACGCTTCGACCCCTTTCCAGTCGGTGTAGAACCTCATTAGGACGCCGGCGACGGGGCTCCCCTGGTCGATACGGAAGATCCGTATCCTGTTGAACCTCTTCTCGGTCAGTATCCCCGACTTCGTCAGGAACTCCAAGTGCCTGGCCGTCGCGCTGTGCGAAAGGCCAGACCTCCTCGTAATCTCCGATATGTTCAGCTCCCCGGTCTCGAGCATTATGGTGAGCACCTTGGTCCTCCCGTAGGAGGACATCAGC
>DAEE01000065.1:9741-13049 GCA_002495205.1 Thaumarchaeota archaeon UBA183
TCGTTGACGTCGCTCCACACCTGAGTGTGCTTGTAGGCGGCGACGTTCATGCTCTCGCAGATGGCCGTGTAGCTCTTCTCCACTTCGCCTATGGTGACGTAGGTCGAGTCTCCCTTCTTCAGGAGNNTGAGGAGGGAGCGAGGCCTTGGCGGCCCTGATGTGCTCCGGGAGCACCCTGGGGGACTCGGCGTCGTCCGCCAGCTTCCCCGCCCTGTAGACGAGGTCGAGGGCGTAGCGCGCGTCCCCGAACTGGCCGGCCACGTCGGCTGCGAACTGTATAGCGTCGTCGTCCAGGCACCCGTCGTTGAAAGCCTCGGCCCTGGAGGATATGATATCTGCCAGCTGCTCCGATGGGTAGTAGTCGAGCGCGATTTCGTTCCACTGGAGGGAACTCAGGGTGCTCAGGTCCACCTTCTTCAGGTAGTCGGTCGTCTTCGAAATCAGGATGGAAGACAGGACCTGGCTCCCGGGCGACATTTCTCTGAGCCGCGTAATGGTGTAGAGCGCAGACGGATCAGAGAGTATCAGCGAGTCGACCTCGTCGAAGGCAATGACGAGATGGATCCTGTTGCTCCGCAGCTCCTCGACCAGGGCGGTCAGGAGCTCCTCGAAGCTGTACCCCCGCGTGGGATAGCTCTGCCCCAGGGACTTCAGGGCCTTGACCATTATGGCCTGAAGGCTCCTGTCTATCCTGCAGTTGACGTGCAGTGCCTTGACGAGGTTCCCGTAGAGTGCCGCCTTCCGCGGGAGCGATTCGAGCAGCAGTTTCTTCGCGAGCATAGTTTTGCCCGATCCCACCGGGCCCGTGATCATCACGACCTGGCTCGCCTTGGAGGCGTTCTGGGCCACGCTCTGGAAGTAGAGCTCAAGCTTCTTCAGCTGCGCCTCCCTGTGGGGTATCTGGTGAGGCAGGTACTCCTGCAGCAGTATGGTCTCGTCCCTGAAGACCGAGCGGGCCATGAGAGAGCTTGCCGATTCGGGCCTGTTCGTCTTATAACCTTGATTATGGGCTTGAGAGAATGATGGATGGAGGGTTATCTGAAAGTGTTCTTGCAAACTAAAAAGAGGACGAAAGCGTCCGCGGGCCGATGAAGGCCGTAAGATTCCACAGGCACGGGGGCCCGGAGGTGCTGCAGTACGAAGAGGCGCCCGACCCCAAGCCGAGCTCGGACGAGGCGCTGGTCAAGGTGAAGGCCTGCGCCCTGAACCACCTCGACGTCTGGGCCAGGAACGGGCTGCCGAACGTCGCCATCCCTCTCCCCCACATCTCGGGGAGCGACATAGCAGGGGTGGTGGAGTGGGTCCCGCCCGAGGAGACGGCGTTCCGGAAAGGGGACGAGGTGATCGTGAACCCAGGGATGGGGTGCGGCCGCTGCGACAGGTGCCTGTCCGGGAGGGACGACCAGTGCTCCGACTACAGGATAATCGGCTACGGGACGGAGGGGGGATACGCCGAGCTCGTCAGGGTGAGGAGGACCCAGCTGATCAGGAAGCCTGAGCGGATGAGCTTCGAGGAGGCTGCGTCATTCCCCCTCGTGTTCGAGACGGCATACCACATGCTCGTGACGAAGGCGCATACGGGGCCAGGGGACAGCGTCCTTGTGCTTGCCGCCAACTCGGGCGTTGGCATTGCCGCAGTCCAGATTGCGAAGCTGCTGGGAGCCGAGGTCATAGCCACGGCGGGTGACCAGGAGAAGGCTGAGCGGGCCAGGAAGCTCGGNNGGCGTGGACGTGGTGGTGGAGCACGTCGGGAAGGCGACCTGGGGAGGGAGCGTGAAGGCCCTGGCGAAGGGTGGGAGGCTGGTGACCTGCGGCGCCACCACTGGCGCCGAGGCGGAGACCGACCTGAGGTACATCTTCAGCAGGGAGCTCACAATCTACGGGAGCTACATGGCGGGCATGGGGGAGCTCCTCGAAGTAGTGAAATTGTTCAAGCAGGGGAGGCTCAAGGCAGTGGTGGATTCTTTGTTCCCACTGGAGAAGGCGGGCGAAGCCCAGGCTAGGATGGAGAAGAGCAGGCATTTCGGGAAGATAGTGCTGACTGTCTAGTCTACTATCTCGTAGGAGTGGGTGATCTTGGCCCTCGGCTGGAGNNCTCCAGGTGGTCCCCTGAGACTAGGTACTTGACGTGTATCGACGTCCAGGGCTTGGGGAGGCCGTGCTCGGGCCGCTCCCCGCTCAGGAGTATCTTCAGCGACGTCAGCTTCTGCTTGCGCTTGTTGAGTATCGCAACGATGTCCATCCCTGTGCAGGCGCCCAGGGAGGTGAGGAGCGCACGCATGGGGCTGATTCCTTTGGGGGTCCCTTCCGAAGAGTCGTAGACAACCGCGTGCCCGGAAGTATCCGAGCCGAGAAAGACGTTCCCCTCGTTCCACGTGACCTCCGCGAGCCATTCGTCCTTACTCAATCTGTACCACCATAGGCTTCGACTTGGCCGAGACCTCTCCCTTCTCTATGAAGGTTCTCCTCCCCCACTTCGCCTTCGCCACCGCGAAGAGCTTGTGGCTCCCCGGGCCAAGGGCCGAGGCCGGGACCTGGAACTCCTTCTCGACGTCCAGCATCTTTGCCTTCGCGTCCTCTGCGCTCCTCGGGATGATCGGAGGGCCGCCGTCCTCGGGTACAATCATCGCCCAGATGCGGTAGGGAAGGTCTGGGTCGCGGCTCCAGTAGAAGCTGGCCTTGCGGACCTGCTTCTTGATCTCTGCGAGCTTCCGTGGCCTGACGCCCCCCTGTGCTCTGACGTCCAACTTGAGCGTGAGCCTGAGCAGCTTGTCGAAGTCTTCCCAGGCGAGTGTCCAGACATCTGGATGGAATGCTTGTCTGAGCCCGCCGACGATTCGGAAAGCAACGTCGACTCTTATGGTGTCGGCGTTCGAGTAGGACTTCTTGTCAGACGAAATCTGAACCCCGGCTATCCTCGTGGCGGGCCACGAGTAGTCGCCTCGCCTGTTCTTGAGGGGCAACGGCCGACGGGCGCCGACGCGTGGCGATTAAAGCTTTGAAAGCGCCGGTGCGTGGCGAAACCGTTCAGGGCCGACAGTCGAAGACAACTGCCATCTTCCCAGTGCCTTCCCGAACGAATGGACGTCGCCTCCTTTGCGACTTCGAAGTGTGGATGATGGTGGACACACCACCGCGTGGGGCGCGCGAGGAGAGCAAGGCTTGCTCATGACTTAATCCGAGTTGGACTCGCGCTTGAAGGAAGGAGCAGAAAGAGATGGTCACCGGGACGCCGACCATTGGGCAAGAGTCTCCACCGTGAGAGGGGCTTCAAGATTTCAGTGACCATCTTAGATAATGCATAGCTG